>NZ_JBIUCH010000002.1:396098-451859 GCF_044548625.1 Micromonospora sp. NPDC051925
CTTCGGCGCGTTTGATGGAGTCGATGGAGAGGTCGGCTTCGAGGTCGAGGTCGAGTTCGATGAGGTCGACCGGGTAGCCGGTGCGCTCACTGATCACCGCCAGGATCGCGTGCTGGAACTCGGCGATGCCCGGTCCGGCCGGGGCGGGGGCCGCGACGACGCCGCCGACCGCGGGAGAGACGGGCACGACGTCCGGGGTGACCGGCACGGGCCGGGCGATCGCCGGTGCGGTGGCCAGCGCCGTGCCGCCGTTCGACGTCGCCACGGCGGGCACCACGGCCGGGGCCACGGCGGGCCTCGGGGCCGGGGCCGGGGCGGGGGCGGGGGCCGGGGCCACGGTGGGCCGGGGAGCCGGGGCGGGCATCGCGGCCGGGGCCGCAGTGGGCGTCGGTGCCGGCCCGGCGGGCAGTGCCGTGTACCCCTCGACCCGGTACGTCTCGGTGGGCTGCCAGGCCGGCTGGCTTCCGGCGCCACCGGAGTCGCCGAGGAAGGCGAGCATCACGTCCCGCTGGGTAGCGATCATGTCCCGCGTGGTGCGCAGGTACTCACTGAGCAGCTCGCCCCGGATGTCCCGGACGGCCGCCGGTTCGGGGCCGCTGACGGTGCCGGTGGCGGTGCCGGGGGTGGTGGCGGTGCCGTTGGCAGGGGTCATCGACAACTCCTTGATCCGTCGGGGAGGGGTCATGCCACCGGGAAGGCAGTTGCCGTGCTGGTCCCGGACGAGTTGGCCGTCGACCGTCCAGAGCGGACGACGGGACGGTGCGGTGGTGCTGGCGTCGTCCGCGACCCGGCCGTGGAACAGCCAGTCGGGGCGGACCGGGAGGCCGGCGCAGGCGAGCTCGGCGACCGAGATCAGGAACCCGCGCAGGCCGTCGGCCGGGCCGCGTTCGCAGGCGACCGTCCGGTGCGGTCGGTCGCCGAGCACGGCCTGCACCAGCCGGGTGAGCACCTGGCCGGGGCCCACCTCGACGAAGAGGCGGGCGCCGGCGGCGTACATCGCCTCGATTTGTTCGACGAAGCGGACCGGTGCGCCGATCTGCTCGGCGAGGTGGTGGCGGACCTGGCCGGCGTCACCGGAGTACGGTGCGGCGGTCAGGTTCGACCAGACCGGGATGCGCGGTTCGGCGATCTGCCGGGCGGCGAGCACCTCGGCGAAGGTCTCCACCGCGCCGGCCACCACCGGGCTGTGGAAGGCACAGGCCACCGGGATGGCGCGGGCGGACAGGCCGGCCTCCTTGAGCGCGACCACCGCCGCCCGCACCTTCGCGGTCGGGCCGGAGACCACCACCTGCTGCGGGGCGTTGCGGTTGGCCAGCACCACCTCGCTGGTCAGGCCGGCCCCGGCGAGCGTCTGGGCGACCTGGTCGGCGGTCGCGTTGACCGCGGCCATGGTGCCCGGGTCCTCGCCGCACGCGCCGAGGATGGCCGCCGCCCGTTGCCGGCTCAGGTCGAGCAGGGTGGCCGCGTCGAACGCCCCGGCGACGCAGAGTCCGACGAGTTCGCCGTAGCTGTGGCCGGCGGTCATGTCGGGTCGGACCCCGAGTCGGCGCAGCAGGTGGTCCATGGCGAGGCCGCCGATGCCGAGCACCGGCTGGGCGATCCGGGTGTCGCGTACCCGGTCCTCCTGGGCGCGTCGGGACTCCTGGTCGAACGCGGTCGGCGGAAAGAGCAGCTCCGCTGCCGGCCGGTCGAGTTCGAGGTAGTGCCGCAGCTCGGGGAAGGCGACGAAGAGCTCCCCGAGCGCGCCGGGGCGTTGGCTGCCCTGGCCGGGGAAGAGGAACGCCACCTGACCGGGCCGGACCGGGTCGGCCCCGGCCGGCTGGACCAGGCCCTGGGCCGGGTCGTGCTCGCCGGCCAGGGCCCGACGCAGCAGCGTCTCCAGTTCGGTCAGGTCCCGGGCGACCACCGCGACGTGGGTCGTTCCGGGCCGGTTGGCGGCCTTGGCGGCGACCGACGCGGCCAGCTCGGCGAGCCGTCCCGGCCGGTTGCGACCCTCGTCGCCGGCCAGGTTCTCCAGCAGTTGCCGGATCGGTTGGTGGGCGGCGGCCCGGTCCGCGCCGCGGAAGCAGAACAGCTCCGCCGGCCAGATCCGTTGCGCGTGCCGGGGTTCCGGCGCGTTCGGGTACGCGCTGAGCACGACGTGGAAGTTGGTGCCGCCGAAGCCGAACGCGCTGACCCCGGCGATCCGCTCGGCGGCCGGCACCGGCCAGGGGCGGGCCTCGGTGAAGAACGCGAACGGGCTCTGCTGCGGGTGCCAGGCCGGGTTGGGCCGTTCCAGGTGGATGGTGGGGGGCCGGATGCCGTGGTAGAGGGCGAGGGTCGCCTTGATCAGCCCGGCCAGCCCGGCGGCGCACTTGGTGTGCCCGATCTGGGACTTCACCGAGCCGAGCGCGCAGCCGCCCGGTTCGGCGCCGGCCTCGACGAACATCCGGGTCAACGTCTCCAGTTCGGTGCGGTCGCCGACCACGGTGCCGGTGCCGTGCGCCTCCACCAGCCCCACCTCACGGGGGGAGATGCCGGTGCGGTGGTAGGCCCGGTCCAGGGCCCGCCGCTGGCCGTCGGGGCGCGGCGCGGTCAGGCCGAGGGCGCGTCCGTCGCTGGCCCCGCCGAGCCCCTTGACCACGCCGTAGATCCGGTCACCGTCGCGTTCGGCGTCGGCCAACCGCTTGAGTACGACGCAGGCGACCCCCTCGCCGAGGGCGATCCCGTCGCCGGTGCTGTCGAAGGGGCGGGACCGGCCGGTGGGGGAGAGCGCGTGCGCCGAGGTGAACATCAGGTAGTCGTTGACGCCGTTGTGCAGGTCGGCGCCACCGCAGATCATCAGGTCGCTGTCCCCGCTGACCAGTTCCTTGCAGGCGGCGTCCATCGCGGCCAGGGACGAGGCACAGGCCGCGTCGATGGTGTAGTTGGGCCCGCCCAGGTCGAGCCGGTTGGCGACCCGGCCGGCGATCACGTTGGCCAGCACGCCGGGGAAGCTGTCCTCGGTGACCGTGGGCAGCAGCTCCTGCATCTCCTCGGGCACCTCGCCGAGGTAGGCCGGGAGCATGGTGCGCAGGGTCTGCGCGTGCCCCATGTCGCTGCCGGCCTCCGCGCCGAACACCACGCCGGTGCGGGCGTGGTCCGCGCCCGGGGCGTCGTAGGCGTAGCCGGCGTCGACCAGCGCCCGGTGGGAGACCTCCAGGGCGAGCAGCTGGGTGGGGTCGATGCTGCTCAGCGCGGCCGGCGGAATGCCGTAGCCGATGGCGTCGAAGGGCACCGGCTCGATGAACCCGCCCCACTTGGAGACGCTGATCCGGCCGGTCTGCCCCGGCCCGACCTCGGGGGCGTAGTAGTGGTCGGTGTCCCAGCGGTCGGCCGGTACCTCGGTGACGGTGTCGGTGCCGCTGAGCACGGTACGCCAGAAGCTGTCCAGGTCGGGGGAGCCGGGCAGCATACAGGCCATCCCGACGATGGCGATGTCCAGCGGGGCCGGCGGCTGGTCGATCTCGGCGACCGGCGGCGCGAGCCGGGTCCGCAGCGCGTCGAGCCGGTCGCCGTGGAAGCCCCGTACCTCGGTGGTGACCGCGTCGTGCAGCTCGGCGACGGTGGTGGCGGTGTCGCGCAGCACGGCGACCTGGCCGGCCATGAACAACCCGTCACTGGCCTGGACGGTCTCGTCGACGGCCTCGACGACGTCGCCGGAGCGACGCAGGCCCTTGCTGGCGATCCGCAGCCGGCCGACGTTGAGCAGCTCCAGTTGCTCCCACACCTCGCGGTTCTCCACCCCGGCACCCTCCAGTTGGGTGCGCAGCTGGTGGAAGTCGTCGACGAACGGGGTGTGCAGGCAACGGGTGGCGTGCCCGGGGGCGGTCTCCAGCAGCGCGGTGTGCTCGGCGGTGAGCGCCTCGCGTTGGAACAGCGGCTGGACCGCGCCGTAGGTCACCGCCTCGGCGGTGAACAGGTACGCCGTGCCCATCAGCACGCCGACCTGGGCGCCCCGGCGGGCCAGCGGCGCGGCCATCGTGGCGACCATCGCCGCGGAGCGGGCGTCGTGGACCCCACCGGCGAAGAAGATCTGCAGCTGCGCGCCGGCAGCGGGATCGGTGTCGAGGTATTCGTCGAGCACCGCCAGTTGGGCCTCCCACAGCGGGAAGCTCGCCCGGGGACCGACGTGTCCGCCGCACTCGGCGCCCTCGAAGATGAACTTGCGGGCGCCGGAGCGCAGGAACTGGCGCAGCAGGCCGGGGGAGGGCACGTGCAGGAAGGTGCTGATCCCCTGCTCCTCCAGGGCGCGGGCCTGCGGTGGCCGGCCACCGGCGATGATCGCGCAGGCGGGGCGGATGTCGCGGATGACGTCCAGTTGCGCGGCGCGCAGCTCCTCGGGGGCGAAGCCGAGCACCCCGACGCCCCAGGGCCGGTCGCCGAGCCGTTCGGCGGTCTCGGTGAGTATCCGGCGGCACTGGTCGGCCGAGTTCAGGGCGAGCGCGATGAACGGCAGCGCGCCACCGTCGGCGACGGCCGCGGCGAAGGACGCCTCGTCGCTGACCCGGGTCATCGGGCCCTGGGCGACCGGCACCCGTACCCCGAGGGTCGCCGCGAGGGGAGCGCCGGGCTGGAGCAGGTCGGCGGCGTCCGGACCGTCGACGGCGTCGAGCATGGCCGCGCGCATTCCCCGGACGGCGGCGGCGGTGTCCGGCCAGCGGGCGGCGAAGGCGCCGGCCAGCCAACCGTCCTGGCCGACGGGCAACAGCTCGGCGTCTGCCTCGTGTGGGCCGCCCCGGCGGATGCCCCGCACCCCGTCGCGCAGGAGGGTCTCCGAGCCGTCCATCCGCCGGATCACCGCCTGGACGTCCGCCGGCAGCTCCGACTCGGGCATCAGGGCGAGCTGGGTGTCCAGGACGACGCCGGCCGCACCGCCGACCAGGCAGGCACCGGCGGTGCGGGGGCCGATTCCGCCGGCCACCCAGACCGGCAGGTCGAGGGTGTCGTCGGCGACGAGCTGCTGGAGCAGGACGAAGGAGCTGAGTTCGCCGACCCGGCCGCCGGCCTCCATGCCGCGGGCGATCAGGCCGTGTGCCCCGGCCGCCGCCGCAGCGCGCGCCTCGGCCCGGCTGGTCACCTCCACGAGCACCCGGTGGTGCGGGGTGATCTCGGCCAGTGGCCACGGGCTCGTCGGCTCGACCACGACCAGGTCCACCCGGCCGGCCGCGGCGCGCTCCACCTCGGCGGGGGTGGCCCGGCAGTTCGCCGGCACCCGGATGCCGACCGGGGTGGGGGACCAACTGGCGGCGCGGGTGAGCGCCCGCAGCGCCCAGTCGTCGCCGGTGGCCAGGTCGATGATGCCCCGCCCCCCACCGGCGGCGGTGGCGGCCGTGATCCGTGGGCCGGGTTCCAGGACGCCTACAGGATTGACGACCAGGATCAGGTCACGCGTGTACGGTGCGCTACTCATCGGGCTCCCACTTCGGTCGCGAAGGATCGCGTGGTGACGGGGGGGATCTGCCGGCCGATCGCCGGCGAGCGTGGTTCTGATTTGCGGCAGTCAATGTCGCACTGAGTCACAATCTAGAGTCTCCCAGTTACGCCCCGGTTAAATCCAACCATCCAGGCCGCTTGGCTGAAGATTTCCTACCAAGGCGACCGGATATGCCGTTGGGGTAACCAGGCAAAAGGTTCATCGATGCGTCGACCCTGTCACCAGATCGTGTCATCGTGGGTTACCCGTTCATTTTCAGCTTTATTTCCAAACTGTTTTCTGTTGGCCGGGAAGTCCCTGGTGGTGGAGATCAACTCTTGCATCGTCTCACCATGTGGAACGGGTCTTGCCATAGATTGCGGTGAACATCAAGGATCCGTATCGGCATTGATGCCGGCATTACCCATCGATTAGCTGTGGCATTCGTGAGGCGAGGTGGGATTGGTTTTTGATCATCAGATTCCCTGGTGGGGCGGGGTGAAATTACTCTCTGTGTCCCTGTCTCGCCCATCGTTGCCGACCTCGGCGGTGACTGTCGGCGAGGTGAAGACGCCCTGGAGGCGTCGCCGGTGACGGCTCTGGGCTGGTCAAACTCCGACCTCTGACGACGGCCGACGTGCTCACTTAACGAGCGTTTCACGCGCTGCGTGTCGGGTGGTCGAGCGCTCCAGGGCCGGACGATCTGCGTGCTGATTTCTCCAGCAGCACCACACTCTGCACGGGCTCCGACCAGGCGGGACGGTCAACACCGGCATGGTGGTCCACCCCGGCGGAGCTGCCTTCCCCATTCACCTTCCGGATCGGTGGTAATTGTGCGTAGCCTGCTTCTTCTTGCCCTCGTCGGCCTCGGTGCACAACTGGTCGACGGCAGCCTCGGGATGGCCTACGGTGTGACATCCACAACATTGTTGCTGGCCCTCAACACCGGAGCCGCCAGCGCTTCGGCAACCGTTCATCTGGCCGAGATCGGCACCACCCTGGTCTCGGGCGCCGCGCACTGGCGGTTCGGCAACGTCGACTGGACGGTGGTCCGCCGGGTCGGTGTGCCGGGCGCCCTGGGCGCGTTCGCCGGTGCGACCTTCCTGTCCCGCCTCTCCACCGAGGCCGCGGCCCCGATCATGTCGCTGATCCTGTTCACCCTCGGCCTGTACGTGCTGATCCGGTTCACCGTCTCCGGGCTGCCCCGGGAGCGCGTCGGGCTGCCCCTGCGCAAGCGCTTCCTCGGGCCGCTGGGGCTCGTCGCGGGCTTCGTCGACGCCACCGGCGGTGGTGGCTGGGGGCCGGTCGGCACACCCGCGATCCTGGCCAGCGGCCGGTTGGAACCCCGCCGGGTGATCGGATCGATCGACACCAGCGAGTTCCTGGTGGCGGTCGCCGCCAGCCTGGGGTTCCTGGTCGGCATCGGCTCGGAGAACATCAACTTCGGCTGGGTGGGCGCGCTGCTGCTCGGCGGCATGATCGCCGCGCCCATCGCCGCCTGGCTGGTACGGCTGGTCCCGCCCCGGATCCTCGGCTCCGCCGTCGGCGGGGTCATCGTGCTGACCAACACCCGGACCCTGCTGCGCAGCGACTGGATCGCCGCCCCGGCCGCCGCCCAGTACATCTGCTACCTGATCGTCGCCCTGGTCTGGGTGGCGGCGGTGACCTGGTCGACGCGCCGACACCTGGCCGACCGGCAGGTCGCGCCGGTCGCCGTCGCCCGCGAGGGCGGCTCCGGGGAACCGGCCACCGCGCCGAGCTGATCGGGGGCGGCCCGGCAGCTCACCACCGACCTGGTGGGGCCGGCAGGCTGGTGGGGTCGGCAGGACTGGTGCGCGAGGACGCTCGGCGTGGTGTGCTGCAATGGCGTCCATGATTCGACAACGCGTTCTCGCCACCCTTCTGTTGCTGATCGCGTTCGTGGCGTTGGTGCTGTCCCGCACCTTCCCGTTCCTGGACGATCTCTCCGGGCTGGCGGAGACGGCGATCGCCGTCGCGGGCGCGGCCTTCGGGCTGGCGGGGGTGTGGCTCTGGCTGCGCGGGGGGTCGGAGGCGTCCGTAGCGGACTCGGCCGGGGACGACGGCAACCGCTGACCGGGGCCGGACCGGCCCCGGTGGACGGTGGCGGACCGTGTCGCCCGGCCGGGTCCGGGCGTCCGGCGACGTCGCGAGCGCCGTCCGGCTACCCTCGCCGCCGTGGACGCAGTGGAGATCGAAGCACCAGTTGTCGCAGTCACCGTCTACCCGGACCGGGCCCGGGTCACCCGCCGGGGCAACGTCCGGTTGGCCGCCGGTGAGCACCGGGTACGCATCGCACCGTTGCCGCTGGGCCTGCGGCGGGACTCGCTGCGGGTCGGCGGCGGGGGTGCGGCCACCGTGCTGGGTGTGGACGTGGCCACGTGGCGGCGGGCCCGCAGCGTCGACGGCCAGGTCCGCGAGCGGGAACAACGGGCCCGGGAGTTGGCCGACGAACTGGCCGAGGTGGACGACGCGGCCGAGGTCGAGACACAGCGGCGGCAGTTCCTCGCCCGGCTGGCCGACCGGGCCGGTGGCACCTACGCCCGCACGCTGGCCGCCGGTGAGACCGGCCCGGCCGACGTGGCCACCTTCGCCGACTCGGTGGCTGCCCAACTCGCCGACTCGCACCGCCGTCGGCGCGGCCTGGCCCGGCGGCGGACCGACCTGACCGAGGAGTCGGCTGCCCTCGAGCGGCAGTTGGCCGCCGTGAACGGCAAGCGGGAACCGGACCGGCTGGCCGCCGAGGTGACCGTTGCGGTGGAGACGGACGACGCCGTGCTGGACCTGGAGCTGACCTACCTGGTCGACGGGGCCCGCTGGCAGTCCTCCTACGACCTGCGGCTGGTCGACGACGCGATGACGGTCACCTGGTTCGGGCTGGTCACCCAGGACACCGGCGAGGACTGGCCGGAGTGCGTCCTCCAGCTCTCGACCGCGCGACCGGCGGCGGTTGCCGGCGTACCCGAGCTGTCGCCCTGGTATCTCGACCGGGTCCGGCCGACACCCGCGATGGCGGCCCTGCCGGCGGCGAGCTTCGGCGCACCGCCGCCTCCGGCGCCGGGCGCGGCGGCCGGCGGTGGCATGGCCCGCTCCGCCGCTCCGCGCCCGAGCATGCGGGAGAGCGTGGCCGCCGTCGAGCAGGGGGTCACCGCGGCGACCTACCGACCGTCCCGCCCGGTGGCGGTGCCTGCCGACGGCAGCGCGTACCGGGCCGTCATCGCGGTGCTGGACCTGCCGGTCCGGCTGGATCACGTGACCGTGCCGCTCCGGGTGCCCGAGGCGCACCTGCGGGCGACGGTGCGCAACACCTCGGCACACACGCTGCTCCCCGGCCCGGCGGCGGTCTTCCACGGCGCCGACTTCGTCGCCGCCACCCGGCTGCCGGTGTGGGCGCCCGGCGAGGAGACCGAACTGGCGCTCGGGGTGGACGACCGGGTGCGGGTGGAGCGGAAGCTGGGTCGGCGTGCCGACACCCGGGCCACCCTCGGCTCGACCCGGCGACGCGATGTGGAGTACCGGATCAGCGTGGGTAACCACACGCCCCGGCCGACGACCGTGGAGGTGCGCGACCAGCTCCCGGTCTCCCGTGACGAGGCGGTGGTCGTCCGGGAGTCCACCGTCGTCCCACCACCGGACGAGCGGACCGAGTTGGGCGAACTGACCTGGCGGCTGCGGCTCGCCCCGGGGGAGACCGGCGAGGTCACCATGGGCTTCCGGGTCGAGCTCGGCAAGGGGGTCGAGCTGGCCGGCTGGCGGGAGTGACCGGACCCTCCCGCGCGGCGGTGACGACCGCCACCGGTCCCCCGCCCGCCGATGGGCGGTGGGTGGGGGACCGGTCCGGCAGGTGCGGCAGCCGGGCGCGGCCGGCTCAGTCCGCGGTGGACACCCCGAGGGTGGCGACGGACGGGTGGGGCCGGCCCTCGTCGTCGTCGACCGCCACGGCGAGGCCACCGGTGGCACCCGGCCCGGTCGGGGTGACCACCCGCAGGGTCGGGCCGCCGTCGACCCGGGCGACGGTCTCGCCGTCGCGTACGGTGACCGCGACGCGGTGGGTCGCGGCCGGCGCGAGCGCGGCCTCGGCGACCACCCGGCCGTCGCGGAGCAGGGCCAGCCGGCCGTACGCCACCCGTACCGAGACCGGAGCGTCGCCGTTGACCCCGACCACCAGGGTGACGGTGCCGCCGTCGGCCCGCAGCCCGCGCAACGTGGCCTCGGCCGTGTAGCCGGTCCAGTCGGCGCTGGCGTAGGCGAGCAGCGTGCCGTAGGCGCGGCGTGGGCTGGTGGCGGTGAACCGGCCGGCGGTCAGCGGGGACAGGTCGGTCATCGGCTCGCCGTGCTGGTCGCGCCAGTCCCAGGCGCGGGCGAACGGGTCGGTCACCTCGGCGGGCACGGCCGTCCGCTCGACGACCGCGCTGACCAGTTCGGCGGCGCTGGTCGTGGCGTACACCTCGGCCCGTTCGACCTGCCCGCCCGCCGCCGATCGGCGGCTGGTCGGGTCCGGGGCGAGCGACTTGTTGGTCAGCGCGCCGACGAACCGTGCGGCGATCAGGTCACGGCTGAACGCGGCGGCCTCCGGATCGGTCGTCGCGTCGCCGATCTCGGAGAAGGGGTACGCGAACAGCTGCGGCCGGGGCAGATCGTGGGCGGCGAACGCGGCGAACATCGCGTCGAAGTCGGCGGTCAGCCGCTGCTCGTAGGCGGCCAGGCTCTCCTGGGCACCGGTGGTCGGCTCCCACCGACGGTGCGTCAGGGGAGAGCCGAGCTGCCCCGGTGCGGTCTGTACCCGGGTGTGCAGGTCGTGGGTGTGCGCCTGGAAGCTCCACCGCCCCGAGCGGGCCATCCGGTTGACCTCCGCCCAGCTCAGGTAGTACGGCCGATGCTCGCCCACCTGGGCGGTGATCAGGAAGGCGGCCGCCACCATGTCGTGGCGTTCCAGGATCTTGTCGGCGTACGACCACAGCCCGCGGGTGCCGTCGTCGAAGGTCAGGTAGACCGAGCGGGCCGGGACCGCGCCGCCGCGGAGGTAGTCGACGTACTGCGCCGAGGAGATCGTCCGGTAACCCGCCGCGCGGAGGGCGGTGAGCTGGGCGTCGAACTCCTCCGGCGTGACCACGTAGTGCTCCCGGCCACCCGGTGCGGTCTCGGCCGGGTCGTCGCCGTGCGGCCGGATGTCGTGGTAGGCCACCACCACCGGGGCGGCCTGTGCCGGTAGCTGCCCGGCCAACTCGGTCCACCGTTGCAGGTCGGCCGGGTCGACCCGGGTGACCGCGGTGTCCCGCTGCCCGCTGACGTGCCGCCGCAGGTCGGCGAGGTACCAGGACACCCCGAAGGGCGCCGCCACCACCAGCAGGGTGACCAGCGAGAGCAGCGCCCCGAGCGAGCGGGGCCAGATGAGCCTCATCGGAGCACCTCGCCCCGGGAGAACACCACGGCGTAGAGCAGCACCAGCGCCACCACCCCGCCGAGGGTGAGCGCCACCCGGGCCAGCCGGGTCAACAGCCGCCGGCCCGCGTTCACACCGTGCTCCGGGACCAGACGCCGCGCCGGATCGTGTTCACCGAGTAGGGCAGCAGCCAGGAGAGCACGGTGGCGGAGAGCACGCTCATCAGCGGCCGGTACGCCCAGCGCGGATCTCCCGGGTTGTCCAGCCGGTACGCCAGCCCCCAGGCGGTGCCCTTGAGCAGCACCCCGCAGAGGTAGAGCAGCGGAACGGCCCACCAACCGCGAAGCGGTGCCAGGACCAGGTGGGAGAGGGCCATCGCCGGGGCCAGCGCGACCCAGAGCGCGTGTCCGTAGTAGAGCGCGGCCGGGCCGGGCCCGCGCCGCCACATGAAGGTGCCGGTGAAGAAGAGGTTCCGGACGTAACTCTTCTTCCAGCGGGTCTGCTGGCGCAGGAACGGCCGCAGCCGGGCCGGCACGGTGGTCCACACCCGGGCCGAGCGGACGTAGCCGACCCGCCAGGCGCGGGGCGGGTGGTCCTCGTCGCGGACGAACGGCGAGTCGGCGAAGCGCCGCTTGAGCCGGTCGCCGATCCAGCGTTGTCCGAGGACGTAGCCGGTGAGCTGCCGGTCGGTGGCGAAGCGGAACTCGCCGCCGAGGAACCGGTCCGCCGCCCAGGCGGGCAGGTAGTTGATCACCGCGTCCCGCCGGAACACCGCCAGCGGGCCGGAGACGCAGGTGACCGCGCCGAACGACGCCTCGGCCGCCTTGGAGACCCGGAACTGGCCCTCGTACCAGACGTCCTGCACCCGGGTGAGCAGCGACTCGTCGGGGTTGAGCGCCCGAGCGTGCCCGCTGACCGCACCGAGGTCCGGTTGCCGCAACAGGGCCTCGACACAGCGGCCCAGCGCGTCCGGGGCGAGGACGCAGTCGGAGTCGGTGAAGGCGAGCACCTCGCCGGTGGCGTGCCGGGCACCCTGCACCAGGGCGCGCTTCTTGCCGACGTTGCGGGGCAGGTGCAGCACGGTGACCGGGAGTTGGGTGGCGAGCCGGTCCAGCACCTCGGCGGTGCCGTCGGTGGAGCCGTCGTCGACCACGATCACCTGCAACGGCCGGTACGCGCTGTCGGTCATCGAGCGCACGCACGCCTCGATCCCGTCCACCTCGTCCTTGACCGCCACCAGCAGGCTGACCCGGGGGGCCGGCGGCAGGGGCGGGAACGCGGCGGCGTGCCGGGTCTGCGGCGGAGCCTCGCTGGGATCCACGTAGCGGGCGTAGGCCAGGTAGAACACGGCGACGGTGGCGGTGAGCACGGCGAAGCCGTAGTACGCCAACAGCGGTGCGTACGGCAGCTGGGGCAGCTGCCGGGCCAGCAGGGCGACCAGCGGGAGCAGCGCGAGCACGGTGAGCAGCCGGCGCAGGCCGCGCCGGACCGGTGGGGGCACCGGCATCTCAGACGACCTCCCGCCGGGGCAGGCCGGTCAGCCGGTAGGTGGCGTCGAGCACCATGGGCTGCCCGCGCAGCCACGACTCGTCCAGGTCGGCCTGGGCGGTGTGCACGACCACCAGGTCCCACTCCTGGTCGGTGTGGTCGGTGCGGCGGTGCAGGGTTCCGCCGTCGGGCGTGCGGACCGACGCGACGAGGTCGTCGACGAAGCTGACGTCCGCGCCGGCCCGGACCAGCTCGCCGATGATCTCCAACGCCGGTGACTCCCGGACGTCGGCGACCCCGGGCTTGTACGTCACCCCGACCAGCAGCACCCGCGCCCCGAGCAGGGGACGACCGGCCCCGGCGAGCAGGTCCCGGATCCGTTCGACGACGTGGCGGGGACGGGCGGCGATACCCCGCATCGCGGTCTCGATCAGCGGTGCCTCGCGGCGCTGGCCGCGCAGCTGCCAGAGCAGGTAGTGCGGGTCGCAGGGGATGCAGTGCCCGCCGACACCGGGGCCGGGTTGGAAGGCCATGAACCCGTACGGCTTGGTGTCCGCCCCGTCGATCACCTCGGTGACGTCCAGGCGCAGTTCCCGGCACAGGTCGGCGAACTCGTTGGCCAGGGCGATGTTCACCGCCCGGAAGGTGTTCTCCAGCAGCTTGGTCATCTCGGCGGCCTCGGGTGAGCCGAGCCGGTGCACCCGGGGGGAGATCCGGGACAGCGCGGCGGCGGCCCGCGCGGTGCAGTCGGGGGTGGTCCCGCCGACGACCCGGGGGGTCAGCTCCTGACGGTGCCGGTCGTTGCCGGGGTCGACCCGCTCCGGGGCGAAGGCCACCCACACCTCCTGCCCGACCCGCAGGCCACGGGCGGCCAACGGCTCGACCAGCAGTTCGCGGGTGGTACCGACGTAGCTGGTCGAGGTGAGCACGATGGTCTGACCGGGGCGGGCGTGGGCGACCACCGCCGCGCAGGCGGCCCGCAGCGCGGTGAGGTCCGGGGCGAGGTGGCGGTCCACCGGCGTGGGCACGCAGACCAGCACCGTGTCGGCGTCGGCGATCTCGCTGATCGAGGTGGTGAGCCGCAGGGCGGGATCGGTGGCCCCCAGCGTCTCGCGCAGCCGGTCGTGGTCGACGTCGAGCAGGTCGGCCCGGCCGTCCCGGATGACGTCGAGCCGGGCCGGGTCGATGTCCACGCCGATCACCCGGGACCCGCTGGCGACCAGGGCCAGGCTGGTCGGCAGGCCGACGTACCCGAGGCCGACCACGGCGGTGCGCGCGCCGGGGGCGGTGGAGACGCCGGGGGCGGTGGCGGGCTCCGTCGAGGTGGACGGGGATGCCGGGGCGACGGTGGGGAGATCGGACCGGGCGGCGGCGGGCAGGAGCTGCGACATGGTCGGGGACCCTCACGGAAGGTGAATGGTGATGGCCCAAGAGTGCGGACTCCGCTGCCCGCCGGCCGTCCCACGAACAGTCGGCCAGTAGACGAAATGCTACGGTCCGTGACCAGCCGTTCGGTCATTCTTCTCGGGCCGGAACCACCCAAAGGCGAAGTTGTGGCGATAATGCGTCACTCTTGGTAGTCGCGGTGGAATCACTGGCCACGTTTGTCCCAGCGTCACCACGACCCGGCTTCGAGTAAGAATCATCACTGGCCGTGAGCAGTTCAGGTGTGCTCGGCCGCCCTTGGCCGGTGCGGCGCAGCCGGTGGCCCCCAGTCGGTGCGACGTCGCTGGCGGCCTCTCGGACCTGCGCTTGGGGCCGCGCCATCGCCGTGCCGTCGGCGCCGGCTGGTGATCCTCCGGACCCGTTCGGCGCTACGTCGATCGTCACTGAGAGTAACGATCCGCGCGATCCTGGCCGGCTCACATCGTGGCGCGACGGCGCATTGTTGTCACCCGTCCGGGCTAACCTCCGGTGTCTTCTCCCGTCGAGCGTTGGATGTTCACATGGGTTGGTCGGAGGTAGCGGGTGGCTATCAAGTCACTCTACGTGATGGCGAGATCGTCGCCCGGAATGCCAAGGGCAGGGAGCTGCGCTCCGTGCCGGCATCGGTGCGCGACGACCCGGCCGTGGTCGGGCTGCGTCAGCTCACCGAGTGGCTGGTCCGGCACGAGACCCAGTGCCGGACGGACATCGAACGCTGGATGGTGCGCTCGCTGCCGGTGCCGGTCGCGGTCCTGACCGAGGTGTGGCCGGACGAGGCGTGGCGCACCGCGCTCACCGACCTCGTGGTGGCGGTGCTCGACGACGACGGTCGCTGGGACCCGGACGAGGTGGGTCTGCTCCGCGAGGCGGGCGACGGCCAGGTCGGGTTGGTCACCCTCGACGGCGACACCGTCCGCCGGGCCGCCCGGCGTGTCGTCATCCCGCACCCGGTCACGCTCGCCGACCTCGACGACCTGCGCGAGTTCGCCGCCGACCTGCAGGTCAACCAGTCCGTCGACCAACTCTTCCGGCAGACCTGGGTCCGGGGGCCGGACGTCGACGCGACGGCGACCCGGTTCGGCGACTACGCCGGCGGCCGGTACGACCAGCTGCGCCACCTGACGGCCCGCGCCACGAAGCTCGGCTACCCGGTGCGCGGCGGCAACGCGGTGTGCCGCATCGTCGAGGACGGCGACACCGTCGAGGCCCGGTCGTGGGTCGGCACCGACGACCCGTACTACGAGACCGAGACCGGTGACCTCGTCTTCACCGACCGGCACGGCACCGCCCTGCCACTGGGCGCGGTCGGCCCGGTGGCCTGGTCAGAAGGTACCCGGATGGCCGCCGCGCTGTATGCCGGCCGGGTCGTGGCAGCACAGCAGGAGGAGGATCAGTGAGCGTCGACGCGATGGACCTGCTGGAGGCGGGGGCGGTGCTGCCCGCCGGCACGGTGGTGGCCAAGGACGACACCGCCGACACCCTGACCGCCCGCCGGTACGCCCACCCCGTCCTCGCCGGGCGGACCGTGGTACGGCTGGTCAGCGACGCGCTGGGCGAGGCCGAGGACCTGTCCCTGGAGTTCCTGGGCTTCGCCCGGCCGGACCGGGTGACCCCGGTCGGCGTGGTCCGCCAGCAGGCGCTCGGCTTCCCGGCGTGGGCGCTGGTCCACGATCCGGCCAACGGGCATCACGCCCTGGCCCTGGTCAAGGAGATCGAACGGCTGGCCCGGACGGCCCGGTCCCGGATCGGCCCGGCGAAGGACGGCTTCAACACCCTCGGCGAGCGGCTGGCCCGGTCGGTGCCGCACTTCCTGCCGACGTTCTACGAGGAGGCCGGCCGGGCGTTCCTCGCCGCCGACAGCGTGACGTACGCGGCGAGCATGTTCGGCAAGGCACGGGAGGCGGAACGCGCCTACGGGCTGACCATCGACGAGGACCGCCAGCACGCCGTGTTCCTGGAGTTCGCGCTGGCCGGGGCGTTGACCGCGAAGGCGCTCTCCGGCCACGCCCGGGACCTGGCGGCCCGGTGCGCCCCGGCGGACGCGTACGGGATGTTCCTGCGGCTGTGCGTGGAGCGCACCCTGGGCGGTCTCCCGCCGTACGCGGCGATGCACACCGATCTGCGCCGGCTGGCCCGCAAGGCCGGGCTCGACCCGGCCGCCGAGGACGAGCGGGTGCTCGGCGCGCTACTGGCCGCCCCGGCGCTCAACCGGGCGCCGGAGGCGTTCTGGACGGCCTACCGGGCACCGTTGGCCCGGCTCGCCGCAGTCGACCCCGCCCTGCGCGGCCGGTTGCTCGGTCTGACTCCCCAGCACTGCGGCGACGACGTCTGGCTCAGTGTGCTGGAGGAAGCCGGCGCCACGGCGGCGCTGACCGAGCCGGCGGGCAGCGTGCCCGCCGCGGCCGACTCGCCGGACGGACCCGCCGGCTGGCTGCGCCGCTTCGACGAGCACCGCGAAAGCCGTTCGTGGCGGACCCGCAAGCGGCACCCCGGGCTGCTGGCGCTCGTCGAACGGATGGCCGGACGGCTGAAGTCCGACGGGGTGCCGGTCGCGCTCTGCCGCGCGCGCGACGCCGTGGACCTCGACCTGCTCGACACCTGCCTGGCGCTGGGGGTGCCCGTCGCGGAGCCGACCGACGACGTCCGGCACCGGCTGGAGCACTGGTTGTCGGACGACACCGACGGCCGGCGTGACCTGGTGGCCGTCGCCGCCGACCCGCGCTTCCTGCCGGCGCTGATGGAGGGCGTGGAGAGGCGGCTGCGCACCGGCTCGCGCGACCAGCGCGACTCGACGGCGCGGGTGCGGGAGATCATCGCGGTACCCGGCCTCCGGACCGCCCTCCAGCGCTGGCTGGACACCCTCGCCGTCGCCGTCGGACGCCACGGGCTGCCGATGCTCGACCACCACCTCGACCGGGTCGACACCGTCGCCTGCCCGGCCGGGTTCGCCGTCAACCCCGAGGCGGTCCGCCGGGTCGTCGACCACGACCTCGGCCCGGTCCTCGGCCGTACGCTGCGGTCCGGTCTGTTCGACGAGTACGGCTGGCCCGCCCTGGACGACGCCGCCGCCCGCCTCGGCGAGCCGGACCAGGACGTGCAGCTCATCGGGCAGTGGCCGTACCTGCTGCTGCTCAGCGGCGACCTGGTGTCGGTGATCGGGCCCGACGGGGTGGAGCACGAGCACCTGATGCGGATCCCGGCCGGGGAACGCCGGTACCGGTGGCGGCTGGTGCTGCGCTACGTCGACGGTCAGTTGCTGGTCTGTTGGGACCGGGGCCCGGACCGGGCCGCCTACTGGAGCGGCACACCGGACGACGTCTTCGTCATCGCCGACGACGCTTTCGACATGTACGCCGACCTGTCGCTGCCGCTGCCCGGCGGGGGGCGTACCTTCGGCCGCCGTCCGCTGCGGGCCGGCGACCGGGGCGAGCGGACCGGCGGCCGGGTGATCAGCGACGGCAGCACCTACTGGGTGCGCGCCGCCGACCGCACGCCGGGATGGCGGGAGTACGACCCCGTGACCGGCGAGCCCGGCCGGTTCTCCCTGCCGACGTTCTTCGAGGACGGCACGGTCGACGGCCAGCCACTGGACGCCGACGCGTCCTGGCTGCGTCCCACCGAGTCGTCCGACAGCCCGCTGGGTCGGGCCGACGGGCTCGCCGGATGGCGGGTCCGGCGCGGCCCCGATGGTGGCTGGGCCGGCGAAGCCGTGAACGGCCGGTCCTTCGCCCTGCCGCCCGGAGTCGGCCTCGACGGGACGCTGACCGCAGCGGTGCGGTTCCCCGGCGCGGCCGCCACCTATGGTCTGCTGCCGAGCAGCCGCGGCCTGCTGATCTGCGCCGACGACGGCTTCCTGCTCGGCCGCTACCCGACCGACGGCGAGCGGTCGGCCTTCGCCGCCGGCACCCGCCTGGCGCCGCCGCCGGAGTTCTGGCACTTCCTGCGCCCCCGCGACGAGGCCGGTTCGGCGGCGCTGCGCGTCGTCACCGACGAACAGGCCGGTGCGCTGCTGGCCGAGGCGGCCGGTCTGGACACCGCACAGGTGCGTGCCCTGGTCGGCCGGCATCTTCCGCAGCTCACCGACCCCGCTCTCGTCGCCGGGGTCACCGGTCTCGTCGCACAGGCCGCCGGGCAGGTGGCGCGGCTGCGCACGTTGGCCGCCGTGCTGGCCGGCGGGCAGGACATCAGCCCGGCGGCCGGTGATCCGGGTCCAGCCGTGGCCGCTGCCGGAAAGACGGAGGCCGACCGGCTGCTCGCCGAGGGGCTGTCCGGGCTCATCCAGTACTGCTACTGCAAGGGGGACAGCGCCCGGCGGCTCATCACGCGGGCGGGCGCCGCGCTCACCGGCACCGGGCCGGTACCGGACGCCGCGGTCGAGCTGGAGGGTGACCTCGACTGGTTCGACGCGCTGGGACTGCTGCCGGCCGCGATGTACCGGGCGGCGGCACCGGTGTGCCGACCCGAGGTGCGTGAGGAGCTACTGACGCTGCTGGAGGTCTGCGCCCGGTCCGGGCTCGTCGCCCCGGGCAGCCGGGTACGGCGGGCCACCCTGGTCGCCGACGGCACCGAGCCGCTCAGCCACGTCAGAGGCCAGGTCTTCGAGGCCGGCGGACGCCGGCTGCTGGTGCTCGCGGTGGACACCGACGACCGCGAGGTCGACGTGCTCGACTGGGCGGCCACCGGGCGGTTCGCGGCGGTGCCGGGCTTCCGGATCACCGAGGAGCAGATCCATCGGACCGGTGCGGTCACGCCGGAGCGGCTCGACGGGTTCGTCCGGCTGGTCCGCGAGAACGGCCCGGCACCCTGGCACGCCGACCGGGCGCGGGCGCTGTCCGAGGAGGCGGGCATGAGCCACGCCGAGGCGGTGCTGCTGCTGGCGGGCCTGCCCCGGGTCGCGTGGGAGAAGGCCGAGGCTGCCGAGACCCGTACCACGCTGGGGTTGCCCGACCCGGCGGCGGCGGCCACGGCGGCGCGGTTCTGGGGCACCGGCGGCCACCGGAGCGAGGGCTTCGCCGCGCTGCTGGAGCAGCTGTTGCCCGAGGACCCGGCGGCGCTCTGGGCGGACGGGCCCCGGCACGACCTGATCGTCGAGGAGTGGGCCCGCCGGCACGGGCGACGCCGCCCGGTGTCCGACGAGTTGATCGTCCAGGTGGACCGGGCCGGTGTGACCAGCCCGTTGCCGGCCTCGGCAGTGCTCCACTGGGTGGCCAACTCGGCCACCTGCCACTGGCTGGCCGGCTCCGGCCTGGGCATCGACGACGACGACGCGCTGACCGCGTTGACCAAGACGCTGCCATGGCTGGCCTACCAGTTGGCCGTCGACGACCCGCTCCGGTCGGCGTTGCCCGTCGCCGCCCGACTGGCCCGGCAGCGGCTGGCCGATCCCGAGTTCACCGTCCCCGTCGGCCACCTCGACGGGAACCGGATCCCGGCGTTCACCGCCGCGTTCGGCCTCCCGGCGACGACCGGCCCGGCGGGGACCGAGATCGGCCCGGTGCTGATCCCGCCCGCCGCCCGTTGGCACCAGGTCCGGTTGTACCCGGGCAGGCTGTCCGGGGTGGACGATCCGGCGCTGGCCGTGCTGCGGGCCCGCCTCGACCGGGTCGACGAGCCGGTGCTCACGGCGCTGCGGGCGCTGCTCGGTGACCAGATCACCGAGGTGGTGTCCTACGCCGTCCCGGCGATGGCCGAGGGCTTCGCGCAGGACCCGACCCGGTCCGCGCCGGAGCTGGTCGCGACGGTCGGCGCGACGCTCGGGCTGAGCGCCGACGCCGCAGCGCTCTACCTGCAACTGCTCGCCCTGCCCGACCCCACCGACCGCAACGTCGCCCGGTGGACCGGCTGGAAGCCGGCCCGGCTCAAGGCGGCCCGAGCCGAGTTGGCCGCGACCTCGCACGTCGTGGCGGCGAAGCGACCCCGGGCCGGGCGGTCCCTGTTCCTGCCCGGTGGCTGGTTGGCGCTGAAGGCGCCGCTGCTGCCGCTGGAACGGTGGAAGCTGCCGCTGCTGGTCGGGGGCGAGGGCGGCGTGACCGCCCTGGGTATCGTCACCCCGCTCGCCCCCGCGCCCCGGCTGTTCGCGCTCGCCTGGGCCCGGCTGGGCGAGGGCGACGCACCCCGCTTCGACGATCTTGTTACGGAAAGGCGCCGATGACCACGACCACCCCGGCGGCTCGGCAGGTCCACCCCGCCGAGCACGCCCACGCCACCGAGTTGGAGTTCCTCGCCGCGTACGACGGCGGGCCCCGTCCTCCGGGTTGGCGGCTCACCCCCCGGGCGGTCGTCACGTTCATCGTCGGCAGCGCCGGTGCCGAGCTCGAGCTGCCGAAGGAGGCACGCCGCGACGGCCTGCCCCGCACCTTGGCCGTCGCCGCCAAGTTCGTCGGCGAACGGGCACTGGTCGAGCGCTGCGTCGTCACCCTCGCCGGGGAGCGGGGCCTGCTGCTCGTCGGCGAGCCGGGCACGGCGAAGTCGATGCTGTCGGAGCTGTTGTCCGCCGCGATCTGTGGCACCAGCGAGCTGGTCGTGCAGGGCACCGCGGGCACCACCGAGGACCAGCTGCGGTACGGCTGGAACTACGCGCTGCTGCTCGCCCACGGGCCGAGCGCCGCCGCGCTGGTGCCGTCGCCGATCCTGTCCGCGATGCGCACCGGCGCGGTGGCCCGGGTGGAGGAGATCACCCGGTGCCTGCCGGAGGTCCAGGACGCGCTGGTGTCCATCCTGTCCGACCGGCGGATCGCGGTGCCCGAGCTGTCCGGCACCGCCGAGGCCACGGTCCCCGCCGCCCCCGGCTTCACGCTGATCGCGACCGCCAACCTCCGGGACCGGGGGGTGTCGGAGATGTCGGCGGCGCTCAAGCGCCGGTTCAACTTCGAGACCGTCGGCCCCATTCCCGACCTGGCGCAGGAGGTCGCGCTGGTCCAGCGGCAGGCCCGCGCCACGCTGGACCGGGTACACACCCCGTTCGCGGTCGACGACGCCGTGCTGGAGGCGCTGGTCACCGCATTCCGGGACCTGCGCGCCGGGCAGTCGGTCGAGGGCTGGGAGGTGGAGCGGCCGTCGACGGTGATGAGCACCGCCGAGGCGGTGGCGGTCGCGACGTCGCTGGCGTTGGCGGCGGCCTACTTCCCCGGCGACCGGGACGTGTTGTCGCTGCTGCCGGGGCACCTGCTGGGCGTGGTCCGCAAGGATGACCCCGCCGACGGGGTCAAGCTGCTCGGCTACTGGGACGGCGCGGTCCGGCGTCGGGCCGAGGACGGCGCACGGCTGTGGCGGCGACTCTGGGAACTGCGCGATGTCCTTGCCGACTGACCCGCCGACCCCGACTGACCCGCCGACCCTGGCCGGGTCGCCGGTCCTGGCCGGGCCGCCGACCGGGGCAGGGCTGGTCGATCCCCTGGTCGCGGTCACCGAGCTGGCCGGGCACCGGCGGCCGTACCTGATCGGGGTGCGGCACCACTCACCCGCGTTGGCGGTGGCCCTGCCGCGACTGCTGGCCGAGTGCCGACCCGAGGTGTTGCTCCTCGAACTGCCACCGGAGTTGGGCGAGTGGCTGCCGTGGCTCGCCGACCCGGCCACGACCGCCCCGGTGGCGCTGGCCGGGGTGGTCGGTGACGGCGGGGGGCCGGCGTTCTACCCGTTCGCCGACTTCTCCCCGGAGCTGGTCGCGGTGCGCTGGGCCGCCCGCAACGGGGTTCCGGTCGTACCGTGCGATCTGCCCCTGGCCGACCCGGCGTGGGGGGAGCGCGAGCGCGGACCGGGGGGTGCCGCCACGGTGGGCCGGTCGTTCGCCGACGCGCTGCGGGCGGCGGGCACCGGGCGTCCCGACGAGGACCTGTGGGACCGGTCGGTCGAGGCACGGGCACCCGGTGGCAGCCCGGAGGCGGTACGCCGTGCGGCGCTGGCGGTCGGCTGGGCGCTGCGCGTCGACGCCGAGCGGGGGCCGGGGGTGTCCGCCCTCGATCTGCGACGGGAGGCACGGATGCGGCAGTGCCTGGCCGAGGCGGGGCAACGGCGGGTGGCCGCGCTGGTCGGCGCGTTCCACGCCCCGGCGCTGCTGACCGGGGCGGACGATCCGCCACCGGACCGTCCGACCGGCACGTCGGTGGTGACGTCGCTGGTGCCGTACACGTTCGGGCTGCTGGACGCCCGGTCGGGCTATCCGGCCGGGATCCGTGATCCGCAGTGGCAGCAGTCGGTCCTCGCGGCCGACGGTGCCCCCGCCGCCGTCGAGTCGGCGACGGTGGCCGCCGTGGTGGCCGTCTGTGCGGCGATCCGCCGGGCCGGTCACCCGGCCGGCCCCGGCGAGGCCCGGGAGACGGTCCGGCTCGCGCTCGACCTGGCCCGACTGCGCGGTCTGCCCGCACCGGGCCGGGGCGAGCTGGTCGAGGCGATCCAGAGCGTGCTGGCCCACGGCGAGGTGCTCGGCCGGGGCCGGGTGGTGGCCGGGGCGATGGAACAGGTGCTCGTCGGCGACCGGCGGGGCGCGCTGGCCCCCGGCACCCCCCGTTCCGGGCTGGGCCCGGTGGTACGGGAGCTGCTGGCCGGGCTGCGGCTGCCCGGTGCCGGCGACCCGGCCAGGGACCTGCGGCTGGACCCGCTCCGCTCGGAGCTGGACCGGCGGCGCGAGATCACCCTGCACCGGCTCGTGGTCTGCGGCGTCGACTACGCCGAACCGGTCGCCGGTGAGGGGGTCGGCGGAGTCGACCCGGTCACCGCGCGGTGGCGGGTGGCCTGGTCACCCCGGACCGAGGCGACGATCGAGGTGGCCGGCCTGCGCGGGGTGACCCTCGGCCAGGCCGCCGAGGGCGCCCTGGTGGAGCGGCGGCGGCGGGAGCGGGCCGAGGACGGCCCGACCGTGGCCGCGGTGATCGGTGGTCTGGCGGACGCCGCGCGCTGCGACCTGACCGAGCTGGCCGCGCGCCGACTCACCGAACTGTCGGCCACGGTGCCGGCGGAGGGCACCCTCAGCGAACTGATCGCCGCGTTGGCGCTGCTCGACCGGCTGCGCCTCGGCCAACTGGCGGGTGGGGCCGGGCTGTCGGCGAGCGAGCTGGGCCGGGTCGCCGAGGTGCTGGAGAGCGCGGCGATCCGGCAGGTCGACGGGCTGGCCGGTGCCGAGGACGTGGCCGACGCCGAGGCGTTGGCCGCGCTCGCCCAGCGGGCCGACACCGCCGGGGCGGGGCTGCGCCTGGCCGACTGCCTGGCCCGGCTCGCCGCCCAGGGCACGCCGATGATGGCCGCCGCCGCCGGGGCGGTACAGGTGCTGGTGGGCCTGCGGGAGCCGGCCGCCTTCGGGCGACGCATCGCGTCCTGGCTGGACACCGCGACCACGCCTGCCGCGCGGCAGCAGCTCCAGGGCCACCTGACCGGGCTGCTGGTCGTCGCCGAGCCGCTGCTGCGGGCCAGCGGCGAGGTGCTCGACGGGCTTCTCGACCGGGTCGAGACGCTGCCCGACGAGGAGTTCCTCACCCGGCTGCCGGCGCTGCGCGCCGGCTTCCACGTGGTCAGCCCGGCCGGTCGGGACCGGCTGCTGGACGTGGTCCGGGAGCGGCTCGACGGCACCGGTCCGGCCGCCGACATCGCCGTGCTCGACGATCCGGACGCCCTGCTGGTCCGGCTGCTCGCCGATCGGGCGGGCCGGGCGGCGCTGCTGCGACAGGGCTTCCTCGCCCCCGAGCCGGTGGACCCGTCGGCGGACCTGCCGGCAGCGGTCCCCGGTGCGGCGCGGCCCACCCGGCGGGCACCGGCCGGCGCGCTCTCGACCGTCGACCGGTGGCGGCTCGTGCTCGGCCGGGAGTCCGCCCGGGTCGGGCCGCGAGCACGCCGGTACGCCACCGCGCTCGACGAGTTGTACGGGGCCGGCCGGGGTGAGGGCGCCGGTGCCGAGGCGGCCGGTCGGGCCGGCCGGGAAGCGTCGTTCCCCGGCGTACGGGAGTGGGCGGAGGAGCTGTCCGCCCTGTTCGGTCCCGGAGTCCGGGAGGAGGTGCTGGCCCGGGCGGTCGAGGCGGGCCGGTTGGACGCGGCCACCGAACTCGATCCGGCGGCGGTGCGCCCCTCCGTCGAGTTGCTCCGCGACGTGCTCACCCTCGCCGGCGGGCTGCCGGAGTCCACCGTGGCGCGGCTGCGACCACTGGTGGCCCGCCTCGTCGAGGAGCTGACCAGGGAGCTGTCCTCCCGGCTGCGGCCGGCGCTGACCGGGCTGACCACACCACGCCCCACCTACCGGCCGGGCGGGCCGCTGGACCTGCCCCGGACGCTGCGGGCCAACCTGGCCACGAGCCGCCGCGACGCGCAGGGGCGGGTCGTCCTGGTGCCCGAGCGTCCGGTGTTCCGGACCCGGGCCCGCCGGGGGGTGGACTGGCGGCTGGTGCTCGTCGTCGACGTCTCCGGATCGATGGAGGAGTCGGTGATCTGGTCGGCGCTCACCGCCGCCGTGCTCGCCGGTGTCCCGGCGCTCAGCACGCACTTCGTGGCCTTCTCCACCGAGGTGGTGGACCTGTCCGAGCGGGTGGACGACCCGCTGGGCCTGCTGCTGGAGATCAGCGTCGGCGGGGGCACGCACATCGCGGCCGGGCTGCGTTACGCCCGGTCGTTGGTCACCGTTCCGCAGCGGACGATGGTGGTCGTGATCAGCGACTTCGAGGAGGGGTTCCCGATGGGTGGGCTGTTGGCCGAGACCCGGGCGTTGGTCGAGGCGGGCTGCCCGGTGCTGGGCTGCGCCAGCCTGGACGACACCGGGCGGCCCCGGTACTCGGTCTCGGCGGCGGGTCAGCTGGTGGCGGCGGGGATGCCGATCGCCGCGTTGAGCCCGCTCGAGCTGGCCCGGTGGGTCGGGGAGCAGGTGCGTCGATGACCGCGCTGCCGGCGGTGACCGCGCCGGTGCTGGCCGAGGCGCTCGACGCGCTGCCCGCCCGGCTGCGCAGGAAGGTGGACGACGCGGTCGCCCGAGCCAGCGGCTGGCCGGTCACCGGCACGGCCGACGAGGTGACGGTCCGGGTCGACGACGCGACCATGGTGACGCTGGTGGCGGTCGACGGGGTGGTGCGCAACGCCGCCGACGCCCGGTGCAGTTGCCTGCTCGCGCCCCACTGTCTGCACCGGATGGCGGTGCTCGCCCTGGCCCGGGTGGACGACTCGGCTCCGCCGGAGCCGGTGGAGGACCCGGTGCCGGAGCAGGTGCCGGAAACCGTCGGCCGGTCCGTCGCCACGGCGGTTGGTCCGTCGGCCGGTGCCGTTGCCGATCCTCCTGCCGGTGCGGCGGCCGGGGCGTCCAGCGGTGCGGCGGCCGAGCCGGTGGGTCCGGCGCTGCGTGGCGGGTTGACGGCGCGCCAGCAGGCCGCCGCCGACGGGTTGTGGCAGGTGGCGGTGGCCGTGCTCGCGGCGGGGATCGTCGGCTGCGGGGTCGTGCTGCGGACCGCCCTGCTGCGGGCCGTGCACGAGGCCAGGGCCAACGGTCTGCACCGTGCCGCCGCGTCCGGCACCCGGGTCGCGGCGGGCCTGCGGGCCGCGCGGACGGCCGAGCCGCAGTACCGACTGTCCGACCTGACCGACGACCTGCGCGAGCTGCTGGCCGTGTCCCGTCGGCTGCGCGGGACCGTACCGCCGGCCGGTGAACTCGGGCCGCTGCTGGGCACCGCCCGGCGGGCCTACGACCCGCAGGCCGGCCTGCGCCTGTACGGACTCTGCGCGGTGCCCGTGGTGACGGACTCCGGGTACGCCGGGGTGGTCACCTACCTGGTCGACCGCGACGGTCGACTCTGGACCGTCGCCGACCTCGCCCCGGGGGACGTGGGACGGGCCGCCGGCGCGGGTGACTCGACGGTGGCGGTGGGCGAGTCGGGGCTCAGCCACCGGCAGCTCACCCGGGCCGGGCTGGTGGTGTCCGGCGGCACCGCGTCGGAGTCGGGGCAGCTGGGCACCGGGCGAGCGGTACGCGCGGTACGGGCCGGTGGTGCCGGTTGGGCCGACGAACCCCTGGTCGGGTTGTGGGCGCAGCCCCTGTCCGACCAGGTACGGCGGGCCTTCGGCGCGGCGACCCTGCCGGTGCCGGAGCGCCCCGCCGGGGCCGACCTGCTCTTCCTGACCGTGCGGGTGCTGGGCGGCCACGACGACGCCGTCCTGGTGGCGACCGGCGACGGGGCGGTCCTGACGCTGACCGTCGCCGACGAGCACGCCGCCCTGCCGCACCGGGACAACCTGCGGCTGCTGGGGCGGGTGGTGGGGGTGGAGTTGCGCCTGGTGGGCCGGCTCGATCCGTTCCGCCGGGCGACGGTCCAGGCGCTCGCCGTGGGGCCGACGTCCGTGGGCGAGCCCGGGCTCGGCCTGCCGGAGAGTTGGGCGGGCCACGCCGACCTCGGGTACGACCGGCTGCACCACAGCCAGCTCAGGGCGGCCAGCGGGTCGGCCGCGACGCCGGTCGACGGGCAGCTTCCAGGCCCCGGTGGTCCGGTGCCGCGGCCGGGACTCGGCGATCCGGCGCTGGGGCTGCTGCGCCGGCAGGTGGAGCGGGTCGTCTCGGGTGGCCGGGCGATCCAGGCGCTTGCCGACTCCGCGGAGCGCGGACTACGGCTGGCCCGCCTGGATCTCGGCGCGCACCTGCTCGCGGCGATGGGCGCTGCGGCGCGGGCCCGTCCCCGGGACGCCTTCGGGCGGCTCACCGACGACGACGGGCAGGTGTTCGCGGAGTCCTGGCTGGCGCTGGCGGTCTACGAGGAGGCGGCCTCCCGGGCGCTTGCTGAGGCGTCCTGGCTGCCCTGACGGCTGCGCCCGGCACGACCCGTGACCGATCCCGGCTATAGTCGTCGGATGCATGCCGGGCGCAGCCACCTCGGCGTCGACCAGCGCAGACCGCTGTCGACGCTGTTCGTGCTGGCCGTGCTCGCGGTCGTCCTGTGCGCGGCACGGGCGGTGGGGCTGTGCATCGTCTTCCGGCTCGGACGCCGTGCGGTGCCGGGCTGTGTGCCGGCCTGGTCCGCCGACCGCGCCCCGCCGCAGCGCGTCGCTGTCGCCTGACGTCCCCGTCGTGCCGACCGGTCCGGTCGTCGTCCGGACCGGTCGGGTCGGGCCTGCGCATCGCCGCCCGCACCGCACGCCGTGACCCGTCCCTGCGCCACCGGCCGCTGAGCCGGTACCGCACGGGCCGCCGGGTCGTGGTCAGCGGGCGGTGGCCCACGACGTAGCCGCCGTACGGCTCGATGCCGGCGTGCAGCAGCCGATCCCACGCTCTCACCCGCCATCCTCGCTGCGGAGTCGCCCCATGGAAGTCGAACGCACCCCACTGCCCGGCATCGGAACGCGCCTCTCCTTCGTCACCGAGAACGGTCGTCGGGTGGGTGTCGTCACCCACCGGGCCAGCGGCCGTCGCGACCTGGTCCAGGACGACGGCCAGGACCCGGACAGCATGCACAGCCTGTCCCTGACGCGCGCCGAGGCGATCACGCTGGCCGGGCTGCTCGGCATCATGGACATCGTCGAGGTGACCGAGGGGCGGGAGCAGCCCGCCGCCGGCCGGTCGCCGGCCGTGCCCCGGTGCTGATGCGTACGCCCCCGGTCAGCAGACAGGTGGAACTCGACGTGCTGCGGCGGGTGGTGGGCAACCGGTTCGACCACGGGGCTAGGAGAACAGCAGCACCGATCTGCGGGTGGCGTTGCCGTAGCTCAGCTTCCGTCCTCCGGTACCGGAGGACGGTGTGACCGCCAGCTCGAAGGTGAGCGTGGTGCCGGCGGGGACCTGGTGGTTCTCGTTGGCACTGATCGTGACGAATCCACCGCCGGTGAGAGCCGGGTCGACCGTCACGGCCTGCTGGTTCAGGATCTGGGAGGTCGGCGTCGGATTGCCGGGGAAGGTGTAGACCGCCCGAAGCCGGACCAGGTCGCCCTGGTGGAGACCGACCAGTTCGATTTTCGACTGGTGGCCGATGAGGCCGGTGGCGGTGATCCGGTAGGCGGTGTTGCCGTCCTTCCACCGGATCGGGTGGAAGGCCCCGTCGGCCGCGACGGCGGAGCCGGGAGAGATGGTGTCGATGGAGACTGTCTGCACGTCCGTACCTCCTGCTGTGGTAGCGCCGATCAGTACCGCGAAGTCGGTGTCCGTACCCCGGAACGCGTTGGCGTCGCAGGTGTGCTGCGCGCCGATCCGGGCGGTGCTGGTGTACTGCCAGATCCGGGGCACTGCGGACGGGCTGCCGTACGCCGCCCAGCCGGGGCCGGCGTCCCCGCCGGCTCGGGCATAGGCGGCGCTGAAGCCCTCGTCGAGGTTGTTCGGGTAGTTGGCGTTCCAGCGTGGGAAGTGACCCAGCGGGCTGGTGCCGTACTGGCCCTTGGAGGCGTACAGCACGGCGATCTTCTGGGTGCGTGCCTCCAGTTCGGTGGCGACCTGGACCCCGACGGCCGGTGCGACGGCGTCGTAGGGCCACCGCTCCAGGTCGACCTGCCAGAAGAACCCGGGCCAGCTGCGCCACCAGGGCAGGCGGGCGTCGGCGTGGTCGATGACGGTCTGCGCCTGGGTGGCCGCAGGCACCCCGGAGCGGACCACGACGTACACCCCCAGGTAGGGAATGCCGGCGTCACGGCCGGCGGCGAGGATCCAGCCACAGCTCAGGCTCCGGAACACGCTGGACGGTGTCTGTTCGGTTCCCTTGCTGGTGAGGAAGGCAATCCCCAGACCCGCGGCGGCGGTCACCCGGGACGAGGTCAATCCCCTGCCGACGTCGTAGTCACTGGTGTCCCATCCGTAGAGCGTCACGGGCACCTCCGGTGCCGAACATCAAGGGTGGAGGGCGGGCAGATCGGGCTGCCCGGTGGAAACGCTGTCGTAGCGATGGCCGGAATATCACATTTCCTGGCCATCGTGCGGAATGGCGTTGGATGAACCATACGTCGCTCGGGGAGTAGAACAACACCTGGTCAGCGGCTGTTTCGGTGAGTGCGAATTGCGGCCTCCGCAGTGCCGGGCGACCGACTCCCGGACCCGGCGCCGTCGACCGGCAACCGCCCCGGGTCGCGATGTGGGTCGCCGTGCGCCGCGGTTCGAGGTACCCCCCCGCTGGACCTTACGACCGGCCGAGCCAGGTGAGCGCCGCCGAGGTCAGCGCGTCGATCCCGGTGGGTACGGCGAGCGGGGCGTACGGCGCGAACCGGGGTGAGTGGTTGCCCGGGATCTGCGCGATCCTGGCGGCGGCGTCACCGGCGGTGGCCCGCCACTGGGCCGGCCCGATCGTGCCGAGCATCCAGTATCCGGTGGGCACCCCGTCGGCGGCGAGCAACGGGAAGTCCTCGGTGGCGAGCGACGGTGGCCAGCCGGCCACCCGCGCGGCGCCGAAGGCGTGCACGTGTGCCGCGCGCACCTCGGTGGTGACCTGCGGATCGGGCCGGTTGACCGGAGACTGCGCGACCACGGCTATCCGGGGTTCGCCCGGTGCTCCGGCGGCCGTGCACGCTGCCCGGACGATCCGTTCGACGGCCTCCCGCATCCGGGTCAGGGTGGTGGTCGAGTAGGCCCGCATCGTCACCCCGATGGTCGCGCTCTCGGCGACGACGTTGGCCCGGGTGCCGGCGGAGAGCCGTCCGACCGTGAGCACGGCCGGCTCGGCCGGGTCGACCTGCTGCGTCCGGATGGTCTGCAGCTGCACCACGACGAAGGCGGCGGCGACCACGGGGTCGACGCAGTGGTGCGGCATCGCGGTGTGTCCGGCGTTGCCCTCGATGGTGATCTCCAGGGTCACCGAACCGGCGGTCATCAGGTCGCCGTGCGCCACCAACCCCGCCGGCAGCGGCGCGCTGTGCTGGGCCAGTGCGACGTCGGGACGGCCCCACCGGCGGTAGAGCCCGTCGTCGATCATGGCGGCGGCTCCCCGCAGGGTCTCCTCGGCGGGCTGGCCGACCGCCAGCAGGGTTCCCCGCCACCCGTGCCGATCGGTGGAGAACACCTCGGCCGCGCCGGCGAGGGCAGCCAGGTGCAGGTCGTGCCCGCAGGCGTGCATGACCGGGGTCGGGGTGCCGTCGCCGTCGGGGGCGACCACCTCGCTGGCGTAGGGCAGCCCGGTCCGTTCGGCGATCGGCAGGGCGTCCAGCTCGGCGCGCAGCAGCACCGTCGGCCCGTCGCCGTTGGTCAGCCTGCCCACCACGCCGTGCCCGCCGATCCCGGTGGTGACGTCGAAGCCCACGGCACGCAGTCTGGTCGCGAAGGCGGCGGCGGTCCGCTCCTCCGCGCCCGACAGTTCGGGGTGGGTGTGCAGGTGCCGGTACAGCTTCAGCGCCGCCCGTACGACGTCGCCACGCGCCGGTCCGACTGCCGGCTGCGGTGCGGGGCGGGTCTCCACCCACGCAGTCTGGGTCGACGCGCTCACAGGTCACTGACAACGGCTGCCATCGTGGTGCTGTCGATCCGTGAGCGCGAGCCGGTGGACTGGGCTGGCACGGGCCAACCGGGCTCCCGGTCGTGACTGGTCGGGACGACACGAAGGAGCACAGCCATGAGCGGCCAGACCGATCTGGATCTTATCGCCCAGGAGATCCTCGAGCTGGAGACGGAGACCTTCGCGATCTCCGACTACACCGATGTCACCGAGGCGGTCCTCGCCTCGACCTCAAGCTCCGCCACCACCTCCACCACCAGCAGCACCACGTCGAGCACGAGCACGGCGTCCTCCACCTCGTGCTGCGGCTGACCCACCACTCGGTGCGGTGACCGGTGCGGTGACCGCCGGCGGGCGACCGGCGGCGGTCACCGTGACCGTCGACCGGAACGAATAGTGATACCGCGATCACTTTCTGTTCCGCGTCAAAATGGCGGTCGGGTACGGGGTAGACGGTTCTGCGTACTTGACCGTTGATCAAGCAATCCAGATGATTCCATTCATGAATTGCTCGATCGGTACTCCGGGCTGGGCCAGCGATTCCGAAATCGTCGTCCGCTCAGTTTTCTGCGGCGGCTAGCGGTGGTGACGGTGTCCGCTGGAAGGGCATGGCGTTCCCCTCGGAGGCGACTGGGGCCGGTCGCCGGGCCGGCTGTCCCGGACGGCCGGGCCCGGGTGTCGGTTCGGCGGCAGGGTCCGACGTGATCTTCCGGGTGCTCGGTCCGCTGGCGCTCGCCCAGGGCCAGGACTCCGTCGTGTTGCCGCCGTCCAGGGTGGCCAGCATGCTCGCGGCTCTGCTGGTCCGGCCGAACGAGGTCGTCTCGGTGAAGGCCCTGCAGGACGCGATCTGGGGTGACGACCAACCACTGGCCGCCAAGGCGGCCCTGCAGACCTGCGCGATGCGGCTGCGGCAGCTCTTCGTCCGGCACGCGATCGTCGCCTCCTCCATCGAGACGGTCCCGGGCGGCTACCGGTTCAACGGGTCCGGGCAGACGGTGGACCTGGTCCAGTTCCGCGAGATGGCCTCGGCGGCGGAGGTGGAGCCGCAGGCCGACCGGCAACTGGTGCTGCTGGAGGGCGCGCTGTCGCTGTGGCGGGGGCCGGTGCTGGCCAACGTGCCGTCGGAGAGCCTGCACCGCGACGCCGTGCCTCGGCTCAACGAGGAGCGGCTGCGGGTGCTGGAGCGGCTCTGCGACCTCAAGATCCAGTTGGGTTTCGCCCCGTCGGCCCTGGTCCAGCTCTGGGAGGCGACGCGCTCCCACCTGGGCAACGAACGGTTGGCCGAACTGCTCATCGAGGCGCTGTACCGGACCGGGAGGCAACCCGAGGCGTTGGCCGAGTACCGGCGGGTCAAGGACTTCCTGGCCGACGAACTCGGTGTCGATCCCGGGCCCCGGCTGCGCCGACTCGAGCTGAGCATCCTCAGTGGCGAGGCCCGGACGGAGAAGGCCCTGGTCGTACGGTCGGCGGTGCGCACGGCGTCGGCGGTCGAGCGTCCCGCTGTCAGCGCGCCGCAGGGATTCGTGGGGCGTCGCGCCGCCGTCGAGGCCGTCGCCGCGCGCCTTCGCGCCGACGGGGGTGTGGTGGTGCTGGCCGGCCTGCCGGGCGTTGGCAAGACCGCGCTCGCCTGCCAGGTGGCGTCGGTGGTCCGGGACGAGTTCCCCGCCGGTCAGTTGCTGCTCGGCATGCGGGAGGCCGATGGCCGGCCGACGCGTACGGCCGACCTGGCCGAGCAGGTGGCCCGCTGGCCACGTGCCGACGCGGCCCAGCGCGGCCTGTTGATCCTCGACGACGTGGTCGACGTGCAGCAGGCGTTGGCCAGCGCGCCGCTGTGGAGGCCCGGTGACGCCGCGCTGCTGACCAGCCAGTTCGGCCTGGTCGGAGTGGTCGCGCGGTTCGGGGGATGGATCGAGCGGATAGGCGGGTTCAGCCCGTCGGAGTCGACCGCTCTGCTGTCCGCCCTCATCGGCCGTGAGCGGGTCGAGGCCGAGCCCGCAGCGGTGGCGGCTCTCGCCGAGCTGTGCGATCACCTGCCCCTGGCCCTGCGTATCGCCGCTGCCCGGCTGCTGACCAGGACGACGAGCCTGGCCGAGTCGGCCGGCTGGCTGCGGGAGAACCCGATCAACCGGCTGGCGTTGCCGGGTGACCCGGACATGACGTTGGTCAGTCGGTGGGACGCCGCACTGCACCGACTGGCCCCTGTGCTGGTGGACGCCGTGCTGCGCCTCGGCGTCCACGACCCTGGTCCACTCGACCTGTCCACGGTGGCGCGGCGGCTGGAGGTCACCCCGCAGGTGGCTGAGTCCATTCTTGATCAGCTCGCCGACGCGAGCCTGCTCGACGAGCGGGCAGGGCAGTACCGAATGGGTGATCTGCTGCGGCTCTACGCGCATGACGCAATTGACGGAAAACGTTTTGTGGTGGGCCTGTGCGCCACCCTTTCCGCACCCGGAACGGAGTTCTGATGAGCACGGTATTCGATTCCGTTGCCGCCGCCCGACCACGGCTTCGCCGCGACGTTCTGTTCACCGCGGCGTACGACGGTGTGTTGTTCCACAACTCGTCGGGCGGCTTCAAAATCACCTCGCCGAGCGCCTACCGCCTGGCGACCCTGCTGGTCCCCGTCCTCGACGGGCGTCGGACGGTGGCCGAACTCTGCGCGAAGCTGCCCGGCCCGCAACGGGCCATGGTCGGTGAACTGGTCAGCGCGCTGCTGTCCCGGAGCTTCGCCCGGGACGTCCCGCCCGACGAGGTGGACCCGGCGACCCTGCTGGGCGCGGCGGTGGCCAAGCGGTTCGCCAGTCAGGTCGGCTACATCGACCACTACGTCGACGGTGCGCCCCACCGGTTCGCCGCCTTCCGGGACAGCACCGCGGTGGTCATCGGCAGCGGACCGGTCGCGCATATGTGTGCGCTGAGCCTGGTCCGCAACGGGATGGCGCAGGTGGGGATCGTCGGCCGGAGCGACGGTGCGGCAGCGCAGGAGGCGGCGGCGTTGGCCGCCACCGGTGTGCCGGCCGAGGTGCGTGACTGGTGTCCCGCCGGGGACGAACCCACCTGGGCCGACCTGGCCCGTGCCGACATCGTGCTCGTCGCCGGCGGTGACGACGCCGCCCGGCTGACGCATCGGCTGCTGGCCGCCGGCGTTCCCGCCGGAAAGACGATCGTCCCGGCCTGGACGTTCGGCCGCCGGGCGATCATCGGCCCGGCGGGCGGCGTCGGCCGCCGGGGGTGCTGGTACTGCGCCATGCTGCGGCTCACCACGAACGACGACAGCGGGGCGGCGGCCGAGGTCTGGCGTGGGGTCGCGGTTCCCGGCGCACCGCCGTCGGCCCGGCCAGGTCCCACCGGACCGCTGGCCGCGATGATCGGCAACCTCCTCGCGTTCGAGGCGTTCCGGCTGATGACCGGCGCGCTGCCCGCCGAGACCGACGGCAAGGTGACCGTCCAGGACCTGGAGTCGCTCGACGTCGTCAGCGAACCGCTGTCGCCACACCCACGGTGTGTCTACTGCCCACCGGAACCTGCCCGGCTGCCACCGGACCCCATCGTGCTGGACGTCGCGCCGGACCCCTCGATCGACCGGGACGCCGCCACGGAGGACGCCGCCGCGCGGCTGTCCGCGCGGGACGGATTGCTGCAACCACATGTCGGGGTCTTCCAGCGCTACCACGACGAGGACTGGGACCAGACGCCCGTCAAGATCGGCACGGTGGTGTTCACCGACCCGGCGGGGACGGCCCGGCGGATCAGCGCCTTCGACGTGCACCATCTGGTCGGGGCGCGGACGCGGGCGCTGGCGCGGGCCGCCGTCGCGTACGCCGACCAGTTCGGCGTCGACGCCGGGGGCACCGGGCCGGTCACCGGCGAGTCGCTGATCAGCGGAGCCCGGGTCGACGTGCCCAGGGCGGTGGTGGAACCGTCCGGGGCGGCCGACGCCGACCGTCCGGTCGAGCCGACCCGGGCCGGTGCCGGGGCCGGCTTCGACCCGGCGGCGGCGACCAGGGACGGGCTCGCCTCCGCCCTGGCGTACGCCGCGCTGCGGAGCGCCATCTCGGGGGTGCTGCCGTCCCGGGTGCTGCCGGACGGCCTCGGCGACGACGCGGAGCTGCGCTTCCTGAGCAGGTCGGCGGTGAACCTGGGGGTCACCGCCGACCTGCTCGACCTCGGGGCGGGCACGCCGGGCGGGGCGCACACCCTGCTGGCCCGGTGCGTCGAGCCGCGCAGCGGGACGAAGATGTGGACGGTCGCCGCCGATCCGTCCTGGCGGGAGGCCGCCGTCCGGGCGCTGTGCGATCTGGTCGGCCAGGTCCAGCTGCGGCAACAGTCGGCCGACCCGCAGACCACGGACGGTGGCGACCCCGTCCTGCGGGACTTCGACGCGGACACCCTCGCCGTGGCCGGCGTCGTCCCGGCGCGACTGGCGGCGAACGGGAGCTGGCAGGACGTGTTGGCCGGACTGGCGGAGGCCGGCAACGACGTCGCGGTCGTGCCGATCGGCGGCGCCGACCTGCCGGCCGCCGGCCTCTACGCGGTGCGCGTCGCGCTGCTGGAACGGCCCGGCAGATGAGTCAGCCGGTCATCGATCCGGGGCACCGGATCGTCGAGGCGCTCAGCGCGCTGCTGACCACCGAGGACCCTCCGGCACTCACGGTGCATCCACTCGGCGTACGCGACGAGCGGGCCGCCGACGTGGCGTCGACGTCCGCGCGGGTGCTGGTCTACGGTCGGCACGCGCTGCTCGCCCCACGATCGGGCGCAACGGGTTGCGCCTGTTGCCTGGCCCGCCGCTGGCAGGCGGTCCGGCCACCGGAGATGCGCGACGCGCTGGAGTTGGGCGGGGAGACGACGGCGGCGGGCGACTGGCCGTACACGACGCCGTTCGTCGCCGATGCGCTGCGTGCGCTGGCGGCCGCCGTCGACGCCGCGCACTGCGACGCCGACCCGCCCGTCGTCCACGACCTCGACGTGGAGACGCTCCGGGTCAGTCGGGTGCCGCTGATCGCGGACGGGGACTGCCCCCGCTGCGGCCGGGTGGCGTCGGACGCGCCCACGCCGCCGCAGTTGGCGGCCAGCCCCAAGCGCGCGCCGGACTCCTTCCGGATGCGGGACGCGGCGGCCTACCCGCTGTCCCCGACCGCACTGGTCAATCCGGTCTGCGGCCCGCTCGGGGCAGCCCTGTGGCCGGACCTCACCTCGACCTCGACGTCCCCGGTGCACGGGGTCTTCCACCCGCGATCGGGGAGCTTCCTGCGCGAGATGCTCTTCGGCGGCCACGCCGACGGGTACGCCCGCAGCACCCGGCTCGGGCTCCTGGAAGGGCTGGAACGCGCCGCCGGCCTACGGCCGTCGAGCCGGCGCACCACCGTGGTCGCGACCCTGGACGAACTCGGTCCGCAGGCGCTCGACCCGCGTGAGTGCGGCTCGTACTCCGACGAGTTCTACGCGGAGAACCGCCACATCAGACGGTTCGCGCCGGATCGGGCGATCCCGTGGGTCTGGGGCTGGTCGATGCGCGACGAGCGACCGATCCTGGTGCCCGAGGTGCTGGTCTACTACCACCACGCGCCGGTGGCGGAGCGTTTCGTCCAGGAGAACTCCAGTGGCTGCGCCTCCGGCGGCAGCCTGGTGGAGGCGATCTACCACGGCCTGATGGAGGCGATCGAGCGGGACGCCTTCGTCCTCGCCTGGTACGGCCGGCGACCGCTGCCGGAGATCGACCCCGACACCAGCGACCGGGTCCAGACCCGGACGATGGTGGACCGGCTGGCGATGTACGGCTACCGGGCCCGGTTCTTCGACACCCGGTGCACCTTCGACATCCCCGTCGTCACCGGGGTGGCCGAGCGGATCGACGGGGGCTTCGGCACCCTGGCCTTCGGGGGCGGGGCCAGCCTGGACCCGGAGACCGCGATGGCCGCGGCGCTCTGCGAGATCGCCTCGGACGCGGTCATGTCCGGGGTACGCGCCGCAGCGGACGAGTCGCGGCTCCGCGAGATGGTCGACGACTACGACAAGGTGTGGCGGCTGCACGACCATCCGTTGCTGTACGGGCTGCCGGAGATGCGCCGCCACGCGTCGTTCCTGCTGGATTCCGGCACGCCACCACGCCCGGTGAACGAGACCTACGCCGACTTCCGGTCGGCGTTCCCGCTCGCCGACGATCTCCGCGCCGACCTCGACCGATGCGTACGAATGGTCGCGGCCCGGGGCTTCGACGTGATCGTGGTCGACCAGACCACGCCGGAACAGCGCGATCTCGGCCTGCACACGGCCAGCGTGACGGTGCCGGGGCTGCTGCCGATCGACTTCGGCTGGCGGCGTCAGCGGGCGCTGAACATGCCCCGGCTGCGGACCGCTCATCGCCAGGCCGGGCTGGTCGACCACGACCTGCGCGACGGCGACATCCACCTAGTCCCGCACCCGTATCCGTGAGGTGAGGCGATGACCATCAGCACTGAGAGCTACGCCTACGAGTACGCGTCGATGATCCTGCGACGCAACCGGGTCCCGATGCCGCCGGCCGACTTCGCACCGAACTGGGCGGACAAGCCACGGCCGACCAAGCACTATCCGGGCGCGTTGTCGTTCCCGCTGCCCGACGCGCCACCGCTGCCGTCGGCCACCGTCGGGGCCGGCATCGCCGCCGCGCCGGCCGACGAGCCGTTCAGCCTGCCGGTGCTCGGTGCCATGCTGCGCGACTCGTACGGGCTCATCGGCCGGCGGCTGGCGATCCAGGCCAACACCGACGTGCACGGGTATCCGTGGTACGCGCGGGCGAACTGGCACCGGGGCACCGCCTCCGGCGGAGGTCTCTACCCGTGCAGCATCTACTGGGTCGCCGGCCCCGGGGCGGAGCTGTGCCCGGGGGTGTACCACTACGCCTGCCAGCCGCACACCATGCAGCGGCTGCTCGCCGGTGACGTCACCGGGCGGGTCCGCGCGGCGCTCGGCCTGCCGACCGACGCCACCCAGTTCCTGGTCATCGGCGTCAAGTACTGGGCGAACGCCTTCAAGTACAACAGCTTCGCCTACCACGCGGTGTCGATGGACGTGGGCACCCTGTTGCAGACCTGGCGGCTGTGGGCCGGCGGCCAACGACGGCGGATCGAGCCCCGCTTCTGGTTCGACCAGGCGGCGCTCGGCCGGCTGCTCGGGCTGCCACCCGACGAGGAGGGCCTGTTCGCGGTGGTGCCGTTGACCTGGACGGCGTCGCCGCCCGCCGACCCGTCCGCCCGGCGGCACGTCACCACGGCCGAGGACACCGCCCTGGCCGAGGGGACCGCGACGGCCGGCACCGCCGCAGCCGACGGTACCGGCAGGGCCGAGGGGGACGTGGCGGCCGTCGGCGAGGTGGCGGTGCGGCGGCGTGACCGGGAGCGGTCGCGGGTGGTGCTGACCTTCGAGGCGACGCAACGCATCCACCGGGCGACGGCACAGGTGGCGGCCCACCGGCCGGCGGCCGGGGCGCTGGCCAGCGCGGCGGCCACCCCGACGCCCGACGGCGGCGACCGGGTCGACCTGCCACCGCCGAGCCCGCTGGAGACGCCCGTCCGCACCGCGCTGAGCCGCCGCCGTAGCAGCTTCGGCCGGTTCGACGGGAGCGTGCCGATGCCGCAGGCAGACCTCGCGGCCCTGCTCACCGCCGCGCACGCCGCGCGGTTGCCCACCGAGATCACCGAGGCGGCCGACGGAGGGCTGGCGAAGTTCTACGTCTTCGTCAACCACGTCCGGGGGATGACGCCGGGCAGCTACGAGTACGACCCGGCACGCCACCAGTTGCGCGTGGTCCGATCGACCCCACCGGGCCTGTTCCTGCAACGCAACTACTTCCTGCCCAACTACAACCTGGAGCAGGCGGCCGTGGTGGTGGTCCCCACCGTCCGCGTACCGGCGGTGCTGGACGCGGTCGGACCGCGCGGCTACAACGTGGTGAACGCCACGATCGGCGCCGTGGCGCAGACCTTCTACACCGCGGCTGCGGCGCTCGACCTCGGCTGCGGGGTGGCGCTCGGGTTCGACGGCGTCTCCTACGTCGAGGAACTCGAGCTGGCCGCCACCGGCGAGACGCCACTGCTGATCATGCTCGCCGGCCACGAGCGGGTGCTTCCCACCGACTACCGGCACGAGTTGCGGTGAGGCGACGATGACGATTCTCCCCGGCACCATCGACCAGTCCGTACCGCAGGCTCTCCCCGCCCCCGCCGACCAGCGCGCACCGCAGGCGCGACGGCTGGGCCGCCACTTCGCGGTGCGCGTCGGTGGCCTGCCCTACGACACCGTGGCGGCGCTGCGCTGCCCGCAGGCCGCCGACCGGGCCGGCGCGGTCCTCGACCTGGAGGCGGCCCTCGCCACCGAGGCCACCGCACTGAGCGACCTGCTCCACGACCTCGTCGGGGCCAACGAGGACGGCGACTCCCGTCGACGGCTGCTCGCCCTGCGCCGGCAGGTCTTCAAGGGGGCGCTCCCGGCCGACCCGGAGGGCGCGCTCGCCGCCGTCGCCGCGGTGGCCCCGACCGTGGTCGCCCCGGTGCGGGACTGGCTGACCCGCCGGCAGCGGCTGGCGGTGGAGCGGGGTGGCCTGGCCGCGCTGCTCGACGAGGAACTCGCCACCTCCCGGGCCGAGCTGTGGCGGCTGACCGGCGAACCCCGGCTGCGGGCCGGGATCCAGGTCGCCTCGCCCACGCTGGACGAGCAGTTGGTGTCGCTCGCGGGACGCGACGGCCGGCCACCGGCGGCGAAGAAGCTGCGCCGGGTCGAGCGGTCGGTGCTGTCCTACCTCTACCGCACCGCGTGCAAGACGAGTCCGTTCAGCTCGTTCACCGGGATCGGGGTGGGGGAGTTCACCGAGGGGGCGGCCGGGCCGGACCCCGCCGGGCCGGCGACGTGGCAGGGGTACGCCCGCCTCAACGTCGTGGCGTTGACCCGGATCGTCGAGGCCGTCTGCGCCGACCTCGACCGCCGGGGCGACCTTCCGGTGGCGCTGAGCCCCGGCCTGCGACAGGATCCGGAGCGGGTGCGGTACGTGCGGCGGTGGGTCACCCCCGGTGACGACAGCGCCTCGGTCAGCTTTGACTCCATTCAGGACGGGCTGTTCTACCTGCGCCGCAGCGGACTCCTCGACGAGCTCACCGGCCTGCTCCAGGACGGCGGTGCCCGGCGGTGCGCGGAGTTGGCCGAGTGGCTGCGGCAGCGGACGCAGGCGAGCCCGCAGCGGTGCGAGGAGTACCTGTCCATCCTGCTCCGGCTGGGCATCCTGCAGATCGACGGGTTCGCCGTCGACGTGCACACCCCCGACCCCCTGCGCCAGCTGCGCGACTTCCTCACCACCCTGCGGCGGGCGTGGGCCGACGACCTGGCCGAGCGCCTGACGGAGCCGATCGCGCTGATCGAGACGTTCCGGGACGGGGAGTTGGCCGACCGGCGTACGGCGATGCGGCGGCTGCGGGACGCGCTGCACGAGATCCAGGTCCACCTGGGCGCCGAGGCGGCCTCCCTGCCGCAGGCGCTGCTCTACGAGGACTGTCGGATCAGCACCCGGCTGTCCACCCCGGACGCACCGTGGCGACGGCTGGCCGGTGGCGACCTCGCCGCCGTGGAGGCGGTGCTGCCGGCCTTCGACCTGACCCTGCCGCACCGGATCACCTTCCACGGCTTCTTCCTGGCCCGCTACGGCGTCGGCGGTCGCTGCGACGACCTGCTGCGGCTGGTCGAGGACTTCCACGAGGACCTGTACGACCAGTACCTGTCGATCACCGCGGACCGTCGACCGTTCGACGCGGACGGCTCCTACCAGGCGGAGGAGAACTGGCTGGGCCGGCCCGAGCTGACCAGGCTCGACGACCTCCGGCAGGACTTCGCGGCCTACCTGCGCTCGGTCGGGCAGCCGGCGGCCGAGACGGCGGAGATCCGGCTCGACCCGGCGAGGCTGCACCAGATCGGGGCCGGCCTGCTGGGCCTGCTCGGCGGGTTCCGGCCGCAGAGCCACCTCGTCCAGGTGGCCCGGCGGCCGGACGGGCCACCGCTGGTGGTGGTCAACCAGTCCCTGGGCGGGCTGTCGTTCCCGTTCAGCCGATTCACCCACTGCTTCGACGACACCCCGCCGGCACTCTCCGCCCGGCTACGGGCCCAGGCCGCCGAGGTCGCGCCGCCGGGCACGGTGTTCGCCGAGGTGACCGGCGGCCCGGCGACCACCAACCTGAACCTGCACGCCCAGCTCACCGACTACGTCATCGTCTGCCCCGGTGAGACCAGCCTGGCACCGGAGGCCAGCCAGCTTCCGCTGGCCGATCTCTACCTGCGCCACGAGCCCGACACCGACCGGGTGGTGCTGCGCTCCCGCCGGCTGGACCGGGAGGTGATCCCGGTCTACCTGGGCTATCTGGTGCCGATGGCGCTGCCCCAGCTGCACCGGGCCCTGCTGCTGCTGTCACCGACCTCGATGGCGGTGGTCGACGTGTGGCGCGGGGTGCCGGAGTCGCCGGATGCCGACGGGGTGGTCCGGCGTCCCCGGGTCCGGGTCGGCGACGTCGTGGTCAGCCGGCGCAGCTGGGCGATGTCGGCGGCGGCGTTGCCACGCCGGGCCGAGGGCGACACCGACGCCGACTGGTTCCTCGGCTGGCAGCGGTGGCGGCGGGCGCGGAGGTTGCCCACCGAACTGTTCGCCACCGTGCACGGCGGTGCCGGCGGCCGGCCGTCGGGACGGCCGAAACCCCAGTACGTCGACTGCGCCAGCTACCTGTCGTTGCTCGCGCTCGAGGCGTTGCTGACCGCCGACGACGACCGGGTGGTGTTCCGCGAGATGTTGCCGTCCGGCGACGAGGTGACGGACTCCGCCGACATGACGGCCGGCTCGGCCCAGGGCCGGCACGTCACCGAGTTCGTCATCGAGACCTTCCCCTCTTCCCCGACGCGCGGAGGCGGTCATGTCTGAACAGTCCACCGCTGGTGAGCCGGGCCAGTGGCTCGGCATCCACATCTTCTACGGCGCGAACGCCAGACCGATGGTGGTCGAGTGCATCCGTCCGCTGGTCGACGAGCTGACCGCCCAGGGTGTCCTGGACACCTACTTCTTCATGAACTACTGGATGGAGGGTCCGCACGTGCGGTTGCGGCTCAGGCCCCGCACCCGTGCCGACGAGCCCGCCGTACGGGCCACCGCGGAGGCGGCCATCCGGCGCTTCCTGGCCGCTCGGCCCGCGCTGTACGAGATGGACGCGGGCTTCCGGGGCGAACTGCACGAGCGGCTGTTCCAGCTGGAGTACCCGCAGGGCGCACCGGACGAGCTGACCGGGCCCGACGGCACGCCACGGATGCAGCCGAACAACTCCTTCAGCTACCGGCCGTACGAACCGGAGTACGGCAAGTACGGCGGTGCGCGGGGCGTCGCCCTCGCCGAGTGGCACTTCCGCTACTCCAGCGACCTGGTCATCGACATGGTGCGGACGATGAACCTTCACCTGCGGCCGGTGACCCTGGGCAGCGCGGCCCAGCTGATGCTGGTGATGGCGGGCACCTTCCTGCCCGATCGCCACGACCTGGTCGCGTTCTTCGACTCGTACCACCAGTTCTGGCATCGGGCGTTCGGGGGCGCCGGTTTCGTGGACAACATCGACTACGACCGGATGTACGCGCGGATGTCCGGCGACCTGGACCGGCGGTTCCAGCCGATCCTCCGCGCGCTCGACCAGGGTGAGCAGCATCGGCTGCCGGTGTTCCTGCGCGGCTGGGCCGAGCACTCCGGCGAGCTGCGCAGCCGGGTGTCGGAGCTGGCCGGGTCGGGTGAGCTGACCTTCGCCTACCCGGAGGGCGCGGCGGCGGTCACCGTCACCGATCCGCACGAGGCGTCGGCCCGGCTGCTCTCGCCGTACCTGCACATGACCAACAACCGGCTCTACATCACCCTGCGCGACGAGGCGTACCTGGCGTACCTGATGGCTCGGGCGCTGCGCGAGACGCTGGCGGCGCGGTGACCGACGGCACGGTGGTCGGTCTCCCGTCGCACGCGCCGGACGACGCCGTCGAGCGGCCCCGGGTCCGGCCGGACCTGCTGGTCTCTGCGGAACTGGGCCGGGGTCCGCACCGGGTGCACCTGCTGAGGGTTCCCGGCGGCGCGACGTTCGAGGTGTCACCGAAGGAGTGCTTCCTGATCCGCAACCTGGACGGGCGTCGATCGCTGGCCGAGGTGGGCGCGGCGTACGCGGCGCGGTTCGGCCGGCGGCTCGGCCCGGCCCAGTGGTCGCAACTGCTGTGGTTGCTGCGCCAGCGTGACCTGCTGGCCACGGGCGACCGGGCCGGCGCGGCGGTCGCGCCCCGGCTGCTGCTGGCGCGCCTCGCCACCGCCTTCGGGTGGGCCTTCTCGCTTCCGGCCGGCGTCGCCGTCGGGATCGGGTTCGCGGCGCTGTACGCCGTCGTCGCCGTGGAGTCGCCGCGGCTGTGGCAGGACGCGCGCCCGGTCTTCGGCGACTGGCGGTGGGTGGTCGGGATCGTCGCGGTCAGCTACCTCAGCGCGATGCTGCACGAGTTGGCGCACGGGGTCGCCGCCACGCACTTCGGCTGCTCCGGGGTGCGGATCAACGTGGTGGCGTTGAGCTGCCGGGTGGAGGACTACCAGTTCCTGCCCTCGCGTGCCGGACGGGTCGTGATCGCGGCGGTGGGCGGGGTGCTGAACAGCATCGTCACCGTGCCCTTCCTCCTCGTCTGGCTGTTCAGCACGCCCGGCTCGGCGAGCCACCGGTTCGCCGCCGCGGTGGTCCTGGTGGGCACGGTGCAGAGCCTGGTCAACTACGTGCCGTTGGCGCCGCTGGACGGCTACAAGATGCTCAGTCATCTGCTCGGCGTGGTGGCCCTCGGTCCGGAGAGCCGCCGTTACCTCTGGTCGCGGCCCCGCCAGTGGGTGTCGCGGCGTGGCCCCCGGTATCCCGGGCGGGCCCGGCTCGCGCTCGGGCTCTACGGCACGGGGTGGCACGTGGCGACGGCGGCCCTCGGCGTGGGCGTCGCCTGGTCCGGCGGCCGGCTGCTGGAGCCGTCGCTGGGCCGCGCCGGTCACGCCGTGTCGGCGGCGGTCGTCGTGCTGACGGTCTGCCTGTGGCTCGCCGGCCTGCCCCGCCACCGGACACGGACCGATCCATCCAACCAAGCAACCAGGTGAGAGGCGAGGCGATGCAGACAGACATGGAACCGGCCGTCGAGGTCGAGGGGCTGAGCAAGTCGTACGGCAAGGTGCGTGCCGTGGACGACGTGAGCCTGACCGTGCCGCGCGGCGAGTTCATCGGGCTGCTCGGGCCCAACGGGGCGGGGAAGACCACCCTCATCGAGTTGATCGAGGGGCTGCGGATGCCCGACGCCGGCACGGTGACCGTGCTCGGCCACCGTCCGCATCCGCGCAACCGGGCGCTGCTGCCGCTCATCGGCGTACAGACGCAGAAGTCGGCGTTCTTTCCGCACCTGACCGCCATCGAGCACCTGGAGACGGTGGCCGCGTTCTACGGCCTCGACCGGCAGGCCGCGCAGCGGGCGTTGGCGCAGGTCGGGCTGACCGCTTCCGCCGACGCCCGGGTGGCCCGGGTCTCCGGCGGCCAACGGCAACGGCTGGCCATCGCGTCGGCGCTGGTGCACCAGCCCGAGGTGATCTTCCTGGACGAGCCCACCGGGGCGCTGGACCCCCAGGCCCGTCGTGACCTGTGGACCATGCTGCGCCAGCTCAAGAGCGCCGGCAAGACCATCGTCTACACGACCCACCATCTCGACGAGGCCGAGGCGCTCTGCGACCGGGTCGCCATCCTCCACCACGGCCGGATCGTGGCGCTGGACAGCCCCCGGGCGCTGATCAGCCGCGCGGCGGTGGGCACCCAGGTGCTGGTGCCGATGGGGCAGCTCGCGCCGGAGCAGGCGAGCAGGCTCGACGGCGTCGACTCGGTGACCGTCGAGAACGGCACGCTGACCCTGCACACCCAACACCTGACCCGGGTCCTGGCGGCGCTCGGCACCGGCGCGGATCTCGACGGGGTGCAGACCAGAACGGCCACGTTGGAAGACGTCTACCTGGAACTGATCGGAGCACAGTCGTGACCGTCTTCACCGCCCTGACCCGGGCCTCCTACAAGGCGAACACCCGGGACACCGTGACGATCTTCTTCACCTTCGCCTTCCCGTTGATCTTCCTGGTCATCTTCGGCCTGATCTTCAAGGGGCAGGAGGTGGTGGAGACCGGCAACGGCTACATCGACTTCATCGCCCCCGGCGTGCTGGCCTGGGGGCTGGCCAACGCGGCGTCGTTCGGGGTCGCCTTCACCCTGATGCAGTGGCGTCGGGACGACCTGCTGCGCCTGATCCGGCTCACCCCGGCGCGGCTGTCCGAAGTGGTGCTCTCCCGGATGGCGGTCGCCGTGTGCATCGGGGTGGCCCAGTGCCTGCTCTTCATCGGGGTGGCGACGATCCCCCTGTTCGGCATGAACGTGGCCCCCCGGTGGCCGCTCGCCCTGCCGATCATGCTGCTGGGCATCGGCACCTTCCTGGGCCTCGGACTGATCATTGGAGCGATCTCGAAGACCCCCGAGGCGGTGAGCGCCATCGGCAACTGCGTGGTGATCCCGATGGCGTTCCTGTCCGGCGCGTTCATCCCGGTGGAGCTCATGCCGGACTGGCTGCGCAGCTTCTCGTACGCGATGCCCCTGCGCTACGTCCTCGACGGCCTGGTCTACGCGCTGGCCGGCGCGGGCGAGGCGCGTGACTACTGGATCGCGTGCCTGGTGCTGGTGGGATTCACCACGGTCTTCACCGCGATCGGTCTGCGCCTGTTCAAGTGGAGCAACGACGAATGACGCCGGTCGTGGCCACCGCAGCCGGGCCGGACACGCCGCTGAGCGCCGCCGCGGCCCAGCTCCAACGCGACCTCGTCGCCCGCTGGTCGGCGGCTCCGCCGACCGGCGGGCGACCACCCGCCGTGGTGACGCTCGGCACCGCCGACGTCACGCGGACCCCGGACCCGGTCCGCCGCCACGCCAACGTCCACCTGTCCCCGGGCGCGGTCTTCCTCGGGCCGTGGGGCGGGGCCCCGGGACAGGCCGAGGGGTGCGGGCACTGCTTCGGCGTACGGTGGCAGCGGCTGCGGGGCCGCACCGAACGCGACGCCCTGGAGACCGGCCTGGGCCTCACCGGCGTCGGCGGCTGGCCGGAGCTGCCGGAGTACCTGGTGGACGCGGTGTGGCACCTGTTCCGCGCAGTCGCCGTAGCGCCGCCCTCGGTCGGCGTCTTCCTCGATCCGGACAGCGCGGCGCTGCGCCGGGTGACCTCGCTGGAGCTGGGCAGCCTGCGCTCGTCGACGGTGCCGATCCTGCCCGAGCCGAGGTGTCCGAGCTGCGGCGACGTGGTACCGGACCGGCCGATGCCGGTCGAGACGGCGCGGCCACGTCCTAAACCGGCGCCGGACGGCTACCGGCTGCGCGGCGTGCACGACTACCGCCTGCCGGTCGGCGCGCTGGTCAACCCGGTGTGCGGCGTGATCGGCGCCGGGGCGTTGGTGAACCCGACCCTGCCGACCACCGCGGCGGTGACCGGGGGCATCTTCATCCGAGGCTACGCGGGCCTGCTCGACGTCGCGTGGAGCGGGCACGCCAACGGCTTCGCCGACAGTCTGCGGCTGGCCTATCTGGAAGGCCTGGAACGCTACGCCGGCACCCACCACCGCCGCCCCGTCGAGCCCCTCGTCGCCCCCTACGCCGACGTCGCCGACCGGGCCCTCGACCCGACCAGCTGCGGCGGGTACGCCGAGGAGACCTACGACACCGATCCGCTGGTGCAGCGCTTCGACCCGGACCAGCCGATCCCCTGGGTGTGGGGACGGTCGATCCGCCACGACGCACCGGTCCTGGTGCCCCGACGGTTGTGCTTCTACAGCACCGGCGCGTCCGGGGACAACTTCGTGCTCTCCTCCTCCAACGGCTGCGCCACCGGCAGCTGTCTGGAGGAAGCGATCCTGTTCGGGCTGCTGGAACTCATCGAACGGGACGCGTTCCTGCTGGGGTGGTACGGCCGGGAGCGGCTGCGCCGTATCGACCTGGACTCGTGCGCCAGCGCGGCGATCCGGACGATGGTCGACCGCGGCACCCTCGCCGGCTACGAGGTGCTCGCCTTCGACAACCGTACGGATCTGTCCGTGCCCGTGGTCACCACGCTCGCGGTGCGGCACGACGGCGGCCCCGGGTTGCTGGCGTTCGCCGCCGGCGCGCACCTGGCCCCGGAGCAGGCGGTCGCCGCCGCGCTGTCCGAGACGTTGTCGTACATTCCCCTCAAGGCCGGCAGGACCCGGCAGCGGTGGCGTGAGCTGAACGCCATGGCCGAGGACTACTCGCTGGTCCAGACCGTGCACGACCACGCCGACCTGTTCGGTCTGCCGACGATGCGGGAGCACGCCGGGGACTACCTCGCCGACCGGCCGACCGAGTCGATGACCGAGCTGTACGGCCGCCCCCGACCACCGACCCGGGACCTGCGGGAGGACCTGCAGGCGGTGCTGGACGAGCTGTACGCCAAGGGGTACGACGTCATCGTCGTCGACCAGACCACACCGGAGCAGTTCGCGATGGGGCTGCGCACGGTCTGCACGATCGTGCCCGGTCTGCTGCCGATCGACTTCGGCTGGCTGCGGCAGCGCGCCCTGACGATGCCCCGGCTGCACGAGCGCCTCCGGGCGCACGGGCACGCCGACGCCGGGCCCCGTCCGGTGCCGCACCCGTTCCCGTAGCCCGGTCGCCACCGGACCGGCCACCCACCACCCGTCACACCCACCGCCGGCTACCCACCACCCGTCAGCCGCCGGCCGGTGGGGTGTTTCCCGGTCCGCGTAGCCGTTCCCGGCCGAGCGAGTCCTCCCGGATCCGCTCGCTGTACTGCCCCCGGTGCCGGATCGGCCGGCCGACGTCGGCGTACTTCTGCTTGGCCCGTTCCAGGTGGGTGCGGACCGTACCGGCGGCGATGCCCAACTGCCGACCCACCGCGTCCACGGTCATCCCGCGGCCGTAGGCCACCAGCACCTCGTGCTCGCGCGGGGTCAGCTCCGGCCGGTCCGGCCGGTTGTCGCGTCCCAGCCAGAAGGCGTGTTCGGTGGTCAGCGGAGAGTCACCACGCGCCACCGCCCGGATGACGTCGGCCAGCACGGTGAGGTTCGCGGTCTTCGCCACGTACGCCACCGCGCCCGCCTCGGTCGTCGCCAGGATGTACGACAGATCCGGCACCACCGTGATCACGATGATGGTGAAGCCGGCCTCGACCAGGCTCGCGACGTTCTCCACCGGGTCGGTGAAGTCCTCCAGGTTGAGGTCGAGCAGCACGATCCGGGGGGTGACGGTCTGGCTGAGGAAGTCCGTGACCGACCGCGCCGTCGCCGTCAGGCGGATGTCGGGCACCGAGGCGAGCCAGGTCGCCATGCCGTCCAGGAGCATCTGGTCGTTGTCTATCGCGGCGATCTCGATCAGGGGGTCCACAACACCTCCACCACCGTGCCGTGACCCGGGCTGGACGTGACGTCCACCGTGCCACCTGTCTCGATCACGCGGTGTCGCAGCTCGCGGATCAGGCCACGGCCGCCGGTCACCGCCTCCGGCTCGAAGCCGACACCGCGATCCACCACGACGACCCGCACCCCGTCGCCCTCACCGACAGCGGTCAGCCACGCCTCGTCGACCTCGGCGTGCTTGGCCACGTTGTTCAACGCCTCCCGGGTCGCCCCGAGCAGCATCGCCGCCACCGCCGGCGGTAGCTCGGTCGGCAGGGCGTGGAACTGCGAGTTCACCCGCAGCCCGAGGGCCTGCTTGTCGCGGACCACCCCGGCCAGCGCCCCGACGAAGTCACCCGGGCCGATGTCGGCGGCCCCACTCATCAGGCCACGCAGGAAGTCGGCATCCCGGGTGCACAGCGCCCGGACCTCGTCGGCGCGATGGTCCAGCCCGCCCCGGGCGATCTTGCTCAGGGTGCTCAGCACGGTGTGGTGCAGCACGTCGTACTGTCGGGTCCGCTCGTCGTAGCGGGCGCGGGCGGTGGCCTCCCGGGCCCGCGCCTCGATCGCGTCGGCGGTGGCGAGGTCGACCTGTCGGGCGGAGGCGCGCAGCATCCGGGCGCACACCCAGCTCAGCAACGCGAACCCCAGCATGAAGAACACGTTCACCGCCACCGAGCCGAGGGCGTCCGGGGCCGGCGCCCGGGTCCGGACGACGTGCTCCCAGATGCCCAGGACGTACGCTCCTGCCACCGCCAGGGTGCCGACCACCGCGATGCCGAACGGAATGAAGATCATGGCCAGGATGATCGATCCCATCGCGGACGGCACCACCCACAGCTGCCAGCCGCTCGCGCAGGACGTGACACACATCTGCGGCACGGCGATCAGCCAGATCGCCGCGAGCGCCAGGTCGACCAGCACCCACTCGAGGGTGACCCGCCGACGACGCAGCATCACGGTGAACAGCACCGTCGACCAGACGACCGCCGAGAGGTGACTGCCGACGACCGCCGTGATGGACCGGAAGTCGTCCAGCCCGCCGGACAGCAGCACCGGCAGGCCCACCGAGAGCTGGAGCGCGCGGAGCGCGCCGGACGCCTGGATGAGCAGCAACTCCGCGCGGGCCTGCGCCCCGTTGCCGGTTGTCGCCGATGATTGCACCTAACAAACCTCGCGTATGGACCTGGAATCGGGTAGTACGCACAATTGTCGACTAGCGCCATCGACCCGGGTGGCTGTGTCGGGTCGCTTCCTCCTCCATCAAACCAGGAGCCCCGGTGGGCCGGGGGAGCGCGCGCCGGGCGTCCGCCGGGCCGGGGAGCGCGGGCGGGAGGTCGGGCGGGAGTCCGCCGGTCGTGTCACGAATCGCCCCCGGTCGGTGTCTCCATGCCGAGACCGGCCGGCCAGGAGGCGACATGACCAGCAACATCCGGGTTCCGAGGGCCGAGATCACCGGCCGCTACGGCGGCCGTCGACGCCGAGGTGGCTCAACGGCGGGCCGGCGGTGCGGCGGCGGGCGGACCCGAGCTGCGGTGGGCGAGCCGGGGGCGTCGCGGCCGAGCACGCCGCGACGCCCCCGGTCGGTCAGGCCGGGCTGCCGGTGATCGAACTTCCGGACTTCGTGATCCGGTACGTGAGCTGCGTGCCGCTCCAGAAGTGGAAGGTCAGGGTGACCGGGCCGTCGTTGACCTCGGCGAAGAACTCGGGCTTCAGCAGGATGGTGTTGGCGCTGTAGTCCGGCTGGAAGTGCGTCCAGAACTCCTTGTAGGACGTCCAGTTGGCCGGGCCGGCGCCGCTGCCGTCGGCGTACTTGGCCTCCATGGTGGCGAGCTGGTCACCACGGAACTGGGTGGGGATGGCGAACGAACTGGTCGATCCGGTCGCCGCCGACTGGGTCGGCTTGTCGTACGAGATGATGCTGATCTGCCACGGCACGCCCTGCGAGAAGCGGGCCTCGATGGTGGCGTTGACCCCCGGGTTCCGGTTGCCGACCAGCCGGGTCAGCGCCGACGCCGTCAGGGTGAGCGTCGTGCCGGAGACGGTGTAGTCGGTGCCGTTGACCAGGTTGGTGCTGCCCTGCCGCAGCCCCTGGAACGAGGTGCCGTTCAGGTTCCGGGTGAGGGACTTGCTGGTGATGGTGCCGGTGCGGGGCACGTAGACCTGGTCCGAGGAGGCGGTGGCCGACCGGGTGGTCCAACTTGCCTTCATCATGTCGTAGATGCCCTGGTCCCGCCACTGCAGGGTGTTGCGGTTGAGGAACGAGCCCGCGTCCCAGAGCATGGTGGTGAGCTTGCGGGTGCGGGCCTCGTAGCCGACGGCCTCGAAGAACTTCAGCAGCTCGCCGCGCTCGATGATGCCGGGCCGGGTGTAGTCGTAGCTGAGCAGCGCCCACTCGCCGATGATGACCGGGACGCCTCGGGAGACGAAGGTGCTGCGGACCCGCTCGAAGCCGTCGATCAGGTCCTTCTCGACGTTGGCGTCGTAGCGGGTGCCACCGGCGATGTTGACGCTGAACGGCCAGTATCCGTAGAAGTGGACGGTCGCGGCGATGTTGTTGTCCTGCAACTGGTTGATCGTGGTGGTCAGCGCGTCGAGCCGGGCCTGCTCGGAGCTGGTGTACAGGGTGGGCAGCACCAGCAGCCGGTTGGTGTTGTTACCGCCGGACTGGCGGATCAGCCGGACGAACGCGAGGTGGAGCTCCCGCAGCACCTCGTCGCTCTGTGCGTCGCCGGACGTGCCGGTGAACTGCGGCTCGTTGATGTTCTCGAACACCAGCTTGGACGAGTGGTCGCGGAAGGTGGTGGCGATCTGGGTCCACAGCGCGGTGTACCGGTTCATCACGGTGGTGCGGTCACCCGGGTAGCCGTTGATCCACTGCCAGGAGTCGTGATGCAGATTGATCATCACGTAGAAGCCCTCGGCCAGCGACCAGTCGACCACCTGACGTACGCGGCTCAACCAGACCGGGTCGATGGTGTACGTCGGGGCCGGCCCGGTGTGGTCGGTCCAGGTCACCGGGATCCGGATGCTGTTGTAGCCCTGCGATCGCACCTGGCGCAGCAGGGCCTGCGTGGTCAGCGGGTTGCCCCACGCGGTCTCGTCGGGGATGGCGTCGAGGGTGTTGCCCAGGTTCCACCCGGGTTGCATCGCGGCCACCGTCGCCATCGGGTCACCACCGGGCGAGGGTGACGGGGACGGGGAGGTCGTCGGCGTCGGGGTGGGGGTGGGGGTGCCGGTCGGGGTCGCGGTCGGGGTCGGGGTCGGGGTGCCGCCCACGCTTCCGGTGCAGGCGACACCGTTGAGGCTGAACGAGGTCGGCGCGGGGTTGCTGCCCGTCCACGACCCGTTGAACCCGAAGGAGACCGTGGCGTTGGTGCCGATCGCCGCGTTGTAGCTCATGTTCTTCGCGGTGGTCTGGTCGCCCGAGGCGGTGACCGTCGCGTTCCACGCCTGGGTGACCCGTTGGCCGGCCGGGAACGTCCAGACCAGGCTCCAGTTGTTGACCGCGTCGCCGAGGTTGGTGACCTGCACGTCGGCGGTGAAGCCGCCCTGCCACTGCGACTGCGTGGTGTACGCCACGCGGCAGCCGGCGGCGGCCTGCGCGTTGCCGGCGACCATCAGGCCCGCCAACAGCAGTGCGGCAAGTGCGCCGGCGAGCAGGCCGGCCCGCTGGCGCATTCTTCGAATGTTCTGCGAACTCATCAGGGAACTCCTCGCCATGGTGGCGCCGGTTGGTGGGGGTCGTCGGACGTCTCGCCAACCGGGCCGCCCTGACGGGTCCGGGGTCATCCGGATCGGGTCGGGACACGGCGTTCCACCAGCGCGATCGAGGTGACCTGGTCACGCGGGCGGGACGTGGCCGCCCGACGGCACGGTTGGGGACGTGGCGAGTGCGGACGCTGCCCAGGGCGTCCGCGATGAGTGGCGAGGCTCCCGCGCGGAAACGATCGGAGGCCCATCTCGGAAAGTTTCCGACGCAGACCCTACAAGCGTCGGTTGACGCGCGTCAATGGAAGTGGTCGTTGCGGGGAGGGCGGGCGCGAGCCTCGGCTGATCCGCCGGTCGAACTCCCCACGGCTGGGCATGGGCGCATCGGACACTGTCCACAGGTATCGACAGGCCATGGAAAGTTTCCCGGTTCTTCGGGCTTCCGGCACCGGTGGGGCCGGCGGCGGCCGGGTTACTCTGTGTCTCCCGCACGACGCCGGCGGCCCGGTCGCGCGGCGATGCCGGCGCGACCGGCAGCCACCGCGGCAGAGAGGTAGGAGGTCGGGTTGACGCACGTCACGTCGGGCGATCCGGGCGGCGACCTGGCCTCGCTCGCCAGTCCCGCCAGACCGGTGACGATCGCGGTGATCGCCGAATCCGCCGGTGTGTCGATTCCGACCGTGTCGAAGGTGATCAACGGCCGGTCCGGCGTCGCGGCGGACACCCGGGCCCGCGTCGAGGCAGCGATCAGCCGGCACGGCTACCGTAGATCTGCTCCGGTCACCCGCAGCAACATCATGGAGTTGGTCTTCGACGAGATCGAGGACATGTGGGGCCTGCAGATCATCCGGGGCGTCGAGCGGGCAGCGCGGCAACAACGCGTCGGTGTCGTGCTGACGGAGTTCGGCCCGCAGCGCAACGCGATCCGGTACTGGATCGACGACACCCTCTCCCGCCGGCCGGACTGCCTGGTCATGGTGGCTCAGCTGGATGCCGAGCAGCACCAACAGCTACGTGCCCGGGGCATCCCGTTCGTGGTGTTCGACCCCACCACCGAACTGCCCGAGGACGTGCCGTTCGTCGGCGCGACGAACTGGGCCGGCGGTCGATCGGCCACCCGTCACCTGATCGGTCTCGGTCACCGCCGTATCGCGATGATCGGCGGCCCGGAGCACATCCTGTGCTGCCGCGCCCGGCTGGACGGATACCGGTCCGCTCTCGACACAGCCGGCCTGCCGGTGGAATCCGACCTGGTCGTCCACACCGGCCTGAACCACCAGGACGGCCACGCGGCAGCGCTCGACCTGCTCCGCCGCCCCGACCGCCCGACGGCGATCTTCGCCTGCAACGACCTGCAGGCCCTCGGTGTCTACCAGGCCGCCCGGGCGCTGGGGTTGCGGATTCCCGCCGACCTCAGCGTGGTCGGCTTCGACGACCTGCCGATGGCCACCGTGGTCGACCCCGCCCTGACCACGGTGCACCAGCCACTGACCGAGATGGCAGTCACCGCCACCGAGTTGGCGCTCGCCCTCGGACGGGGGGAGCGGACCGCCCAGGTCCGCCTGGAGTTGGCGACCACCCTCACCGTTCGCCAGAGCACCGCACCGCCGGCGATCTGAAGGGGCGGGCTGGGCGGCACCTCACAGACCGGCACAGGGGCGCTTGTCGACCGTGCAGCCCTCCGGCGCCTTGGTGACCGGGTCGGCGGTGCGGACGTCGAACCGGATGGCCTGCGACCCTCCCGCCGGGACGGCCGGCCCGGTGAAGGTGACGGACTGCCCGTCCTGTCGCCAGTCGGCCCCGCTCACCTCGGCGGCCGTGCTGCCCCGGGGCAGGGTGACGACCACCGTCCAGCCCGAGGCCGATGTTTGGCCCGGGTTGTCGACCACCACCTTGCCGGTGTAACCGAAGACCCGGGTCGACACGGTCTCGTACCGGGCGTCCAGCGGGCCGGACGCCGAGGGGGTCGGGGAGGGGGTACGCGACGGGGTCGCCGACGGGGACCGGCTCGGACGGGAGCTGCGCGGCGCCGGGGTCGACGTCGGGCGCACCGTCGCAGCGGAGCGGGACGGGCTGCGTACGTCAGCGGTGGGCCGGGCCGGCGGTGACACCGGGCTCGACCCGGTGTCGGTCGGCGGTGCGCCCGGCAGCAGGACCCACCCGGTCAGCCCGAGGGCCAACGCCGCACCCCCCAGCCCGACAACCAACCAGGTCGGGCGTCGACGGAGCGGCGGTCGGCCGGTGCCGGCCAGCAGGGCCACCGGCAGCACGGCGGTCGGCGCGGCGGTGTCCCGCCGCAGGTCGACCTGTTGGAAGGCGAGCCAGTCGAGAAGCGCGGGCAGGCGTCCGGCCAGCGCCTGCCGGTAGCACTCCTCGCGGCGTGCGCCCTGCTCGGTGGGCCAGTCACCGTGCTCCACGGTCTCCCGGACGGAGACCCGGCAGCCCTCGCCGGTAGGGGTGATGGTGCAGGTCAACAGGGTGCGTCGGGCAGCCTCGTGACACCGTACGACGATCAGCTCCGGCTCCCGCCGGTCGACGCCCTCGACGTCGGCGTCGCCGTCGAAGCCGGGCAGCGCCGCCGTGCGTACCCGCCACCGGCCCGGTCGTCCGGGGATCGTCTCGGCCTCGGCGAACCAACGGGCGAGCAGCTTCGGATCGGTCACCGCGCGCCAGACCCGGTCAGCCGGGTGGGGCAGGTCGATCTGCGTGCCGATCTCGATCACGGCGAGAGACTCTACGGCCCGGGCGGCCCGGTGGTGAAAGTGGTGGGCCGGATTGACCTGGCTCATTCCGCTACGACTTGACGAATGGCATGTTATCGCTCACAGTCGATGGCGAGGACTACCGCACCTGTGGCTCACCGGGCGAGCTGTGCTGGTCGAACCTCGGATCACGACGTCCCCCCAGGGCATGCGGGACGTCGGGTCAGGATTCCCATCAGCAGATGCCGGTGACGGCGCGACCAGCCCCGCACGCGTCGGGGTTGGATCGTTGCGCCGACAGCCGGCCCGGTTTCCTCCGGGAAGGAGGATCATGGCTCCCTTCTCGGGAGGCGCTCCGCCGTCCCCACGACCGGGCGATCCTCTCGCCGGTCCGGGCCCCGGCCCCGGCACCGAGGTCACCGGTGCCGAGGGCCGGCGCGGACTGCGGCGAGGTTTTCGCCGCCGTCCGCCGTGGCCGGCCGGGCGGCGACGCACGCCGGTCGTTGCGGCCCACCACCGGCAGTGGAACCGGGCACCTCATCACCACCACCGCTGCACCCACACCGAGAAGGATGCGACATGAGACCCAAGAGAGCCCTGCTAGCGACGGCGACCCTCGCCGTCGCCGGCGCACTCACCGTCGGAATGACGCTGGCGATGGCCCCCGTCGCCAGCGCCGGGACGACCCTGCGGGCGGCCTCGGCCGAGAAGGGCCGCTACTTCGGTGCGGCGGTCGCGACGGGCAAGTTGTCCACCGGCACCTACACGACGGTCCTCAACCGCGAGTTCAACTCGATCACCGCCGAGAACGAGATGAAGTGGGACGCCACCGAGCCGTCCCAGGGGCAGTTCAACTACACCGGCGGCGACCGTATCCTCAGTCACGCCCAGGCCAACGGCATGCAGGTACGGGGACACGCGCTGCTCTGGCACCAGCAGCAGCCCGGGTGGGCGCAGGGCATGTCCGGCACCGCGTTGCGTAACGCGGCGATCAACCACGTCACCCAGGTCGCGACCCACTACCGGGGCAAGATCTACGCCTGGGACGTGGTGAACGAGGCGTTCGCCGACGGCAACGGTGGTGGTCGGCGGGACTCGAACCTGCAGCGGACCGGTAACGACTGGATCGAGGCGGCGTTCCGGGCCGCCCGTGCCGCCGACCCGGGCGCGAAGCTCTGCTACAACGACTACAACACCGACGGGATCAACGCGAAGTCGACGGGCATCTACAACATGGTGCGGGACTTCAAGTCCCGTGGCGTGCCGATCGACTGCGTGGGCTTCCAGTCGCACCTGGGCACCACGCTGGCCGGTGACTATCAGGCCAACCTGCAGCGCTTCGCCGACCTCGGGGTCGACGTCCAGATCACCGAGCTGGACGTGATGACCGGTGGCAACCAGGCCAACATCTACGGCAACGTCACCAAGGCGTGCATGGCCATCTCGCGGTGCACCGGCATCACGGTGTGGGGCGTACGGGACTGCGACTCCTGGCGCGGCTCCGACAACGCCCTGCTGTTCGACTGCAACGGCAACAAGAAGGCGGCGTACGACTCCGTCCTGAACGCCATCAACGCCGGCGGTAGCACCAACCCGACGACGACGCCGCCGAACCCGACCACCACGCCGCCGAATCCGACCACCACGCCGCCGAATCCGACGACGACTCCTCCGAATCCGACGACGACGCCGCCGGGTGGGGCTGGTTGTTCGGCTTCGGTGTCGTTGAATTCGTGGACCGGTGGTTTTGT
>NZ_JBIUCH010000003.1:0-228911 GCF_044548625.1 Micromonospora sp. NPDC051925
GCAACCACCGGAGCACATCCTGCACTGGTCGTACTGGCGGCGAACATCCCAAGCCCGAGCCCGACGATCCCACTACCAGCGCAGACAGGCCAGGTGACGTTGGAGTATTAGCCGCCATCGGGCTTCCGGAGGAGTGCGAAGCATGTGGTGTCGGGCCAATCTGGCAGGACAAACCGTTGACCCTGCATGTCGATCACATCAATGGCGACTTCCTCGACGACCAGCCCAGCAACCTGCGATTCCTCTGCCCTAACTGCCATAGTCAGACGGCCACCTACGCCGGCTCCAACCGGGCCGCGGCGTCCGAGCCGGATGTGGTCTACGATGCGGAGGCTGTGACACCCACCGGGTTTCCGATCGGCAGACGGCTCCGCCGTCGCTCGCAATGGCCTTGGAAGGTGACGGTGTACACGGTGAGGGGCCGTAGCCCAAATGGCAGGAGGCATGCGGTTTAGGTCCGCACCAGTGCGGGTTCGAGTCCCGTCGGCCCTACCTCCCCCCGGACAGCCATTCGCCCTGGCTGTCAGGAGCATCACGATCGCGGGCTCGGGTCGGGTCGCGGCAGCAGGATTGGCGACGTGAGTCTGCGCTTCGTCCTCGACCCCGACCTCACCCCCGAACTGCGTGAACGGATCATCGACCTCTGGGTCGACGTCACCAACGCCGGCGGCGCGGTCGGCTTCGTCGCCCCCGTCACCGCCACCGAGGTACGCCCCGTCGCCGAGTCGACCTTCGCCGCCGTCACCGACGGACCGGACCGGCTGCTGATCGGCTACGAGGCCGACCGACCGGTCGCGGTGCTGATCTTCACCGACAACCAGTTCCGGCTGAAGGCGCACTGGGGCATCCTCAAGCGGGTGATGGTCCATCCCGACACCCAGGGGCGCGGCTACGGGCGGGCCCTGATGCGGGAGGCCGCACGACGCGCGCCCGAGCTGGGCTGGCGGGCACTGCACGTGACGGTGCGCGGCGGCCTGAGCCTGGAGAAGTTCTACAACCGGCTCGGCTACCGCGAGGTCGGACGACTGCCCGGCGCGCTCCGGGTCGCGCCCGGCGACGACCGCGACGAGATCCTCATGTGGCTCGACCTGGACACCCCGGCCTGACCATTCTCTCGACCGGCTCACGTGCTGCACCGTGGCCGGTCCCGCAACCGCAGTCCCGTCGATGTGGTGGTGCGAGGCCGGTCCCGATACCGCGACTCGGCGAGGCGGTGCGGCGCGAGGCATCGCGGCGCGATGCGGGGCGATGCAAAGCAGGGCGAAGCGAAGCCGGGCGATGCAAAGCAGGGCGAAGCGGGGCGGGGCGAAGCGAAGCGGGGCGGTGCAAAGCAGGGCGAAGCGAAGCCGGGCGGAAGACCGGACAGCGGTCAGTGCCGGGAGGCGCAACCTACCGTTCGGGCCGCCTCCGACGTTCCGGCGGCGACGGGCGGGGCGGCGGCATCCGGCGGGGCGGGCGAGGAGGCGGCGGCGACCGGCGACGGGCTGACGGTGGCCCGGGTCGGTGCGACGCTGGGGCGCGGCGAGGACGGTCGGACGGTCGGGGTGCTCCGGGCGGCCGGTGCGCCACTACCGCCGTACATCTTCACCGTGCTGCGCTGTACCCGGCCTGGGGACATGGTGATGCCGGTGGCGGTGGCGCGGTGGCCGTACACGTCGGTGACCCGGACGGCGTACGGGCCGGGGCCGGCCCCGGAGTCGACCAGCCAGTAGTTGTAGTCCTGCCGGGCGGCAGTGCGCCAGGAGCCGGAGCCCTGCCGTACCTCGACGGTGCGCAGCGGGTTGCCATGCTCGGCGACCAGCACGGCGAACCAGTACTGCGACGCGCCCTCCTTGATCCGGAAGGTGAGCGGGCCGGACAGCGGCGGGTCGACCGCCGCTCGGTAGCTGACGTTGACGACACCCTGCACCGGGTCGGCAATCCGGGCGAACGCCTCGCGGGAGAGGTCGACGTGCCCGGGGGCGCACTCCGGGCACTGATCCATGATCAGCACCCGGACGGTGCCCCGGGGGCCGGTGACGTCGAGGTGGCCGCCACAGGCCGCGCCGGCGCTGTACTCGGTGGGCCCGAGCGCCACGTAGAGCCGGTCGGCCGGGGCGGCCGGGTAGGAGCAGTTGCCGCCGGCCCCCTTCGAGTCGTAGAAGGTGGCCTTCCCCTTGTGGACCGCGCCACCGGTGGGTGGCGCGGCCAGCAGAACCCGTCCGGCGGCCCCGGCCACCGCCCCGACGCCGACCGGGGCAGCAAGCCCAGCCGGCGCAACAAGCCCAGCGGGCGCAACAAGCCCAGCGGGCGCAGCGAGCCCAGCCGGGGAAGCGAGACCAGCCGGGGAAGCGAGCCCAGCCGGGGAAGCGAGACCAGCCGGGGCAGCAAGCCCAGCGGGCGCGGCGGCGCAGGCGGGGGCGGCGCCGGAGCGCAGCGCGAGGCTCAGCCCGAGCACGGTGGCGAGCGCGGCGACGCCGCCAGCCGCCAGCCACCGGCGACGGCCGGCGCGGGGGGCACGGCGGCGGCCCGGCCCGGCGCGGTCGGCGGGTTCGTCGGGAGTGCTGCCGTCGGTCACGCCGGTCGATGCTGCCGGACCGGGCGACCGGGGACAAGCCGGCTAAGCGAAAGCTAAGCCGGTCCGCCGATTCGGTCGCGGTACCGGCCCGGGGCGATCACGGTGAGCAACCGTGGCGACTCGACGGTCTCGCCTGCGGCGGCGGCGGTCGATTCCATCCGCGGCGGCGGCGGGGACCGCGCCCAGGCTGCCCCGTCCATGATCACGGTGGCGGACTCACCAGGCGACGCCGATGCCGTCGCCGGGGTACCAATGGTCGAGCGGGGTCTCCCGGTAGGCGAGAAACCGGCGGCCGGTGCGTTCGGCGTGCTCGGCCAGCACCCCGGTGGTGGTGACGTTGTCGGTGAGCAGGATCGCGCCGGGGGCCAGCTTCGGCTCGACCGCGTCGAACTCCCGGCGTTCGTGGGCGTGGCTGTGGTCGCTGTCGTGCAGGAACAGGTCGATCGGTCGGTCCAGGGCGGCGATCGCGGTGACCGAGTCGCCGACCACCAGTTCGATCACGTCGGACCAGGGCGCGGTGCGGGCCAGGTAGCCGGCCTCCGGGTTGACGTCCAGCGAGGTGAGCCGGCCGGGGTGCCCCTCGGCGGCGTTGCGCAGCAGTGCTGCGGCGAGGACGCAGCTACCGAGCCCCTTGTCGGTGCCGGTCTCGACGACATGGGCGGGTCGGGTGGCCCGGACGATCGCGTACCAGCCGACCCGGCGCGCGTAGCGGACCCGGCGGTCGGCCAGCCCACGCCGGGCGGACCGGGCGGTGGCCTGCTCGATGTGCCGGCGCAGCGCCGCGTCGCCGGTGATCTCGTCGAGGTACCCCCGGACCTGGGCCACCGGGACGTCGCACACCACGCTGACGAACCAGGTCAGGTGCTGCCGGCTGAGCTGGGTCAGCTCGTAGGTGTAGTTGTGGTGTTCCCGGGAGGTGGCCAGCCACCTGGCCGAGGTGCGCAGCACCTTCGCGTCGTAGCGGGCGACCCGGGCGAGTCGCCCGGGGAAGGCGGCCACCGGTGCCAGCGGGGTACGGGCGATGGCCCGGCGCAGTTTCGTCGCATCCACGGCGAGGTTCTACCAGCCGTAGGTGACGAGCGGCTGAATGTCCAGCGTCCGGGAGCCCTTCGGTCGTCGGCCCCGGGCGTACGCGGGCTGCCTGACCTGATGAAGGCTCAGTACCATGCGCGCATGCCAGAAGGCGAGCAGGTCTCGGAGTCCGTCCCGGTCCCGTCCTCGGAGGTGCCGGGGTCGCCGCCCAGGCGACGCCGGGGATGGCGGATCGCGCTGGTGGTGGTGCTGGCGCTGGCCCTGCTCGGGGCGGGTGGCGTCGGGGCGGGAGCGCTCTACCTGCGCTCGGTGGAGAAGGACGTCGAGCGGGTGGACGCCTTCACCGAGGTGCCCGCGGAGAGCCGACCGCCGGTGGTGGCCCGGGATGCGACGAACATCATGATCCTGGGCAGCGACTCCCGGGATCCGGAGCGGACCGAAGGGTCACGCACCGACACGATCATCCTGGCCCACCTGCCGAAGGACCGGAAGAGCGCGCAACTCGTCTCGATTCCCCGGGACACCTGGGTGCACGTGCCCCGGTCGAAGGAGGGCGGGCAGGGCGGCCGGAACGCGAAGATCAACGCGGCGTACGCCTGGGGTGGGATCCCGCTGATGGTGCAGACCGTCGAGGAGTTCACCGAGGTCCACGTCGACCACGTGGCGGTGGTCGACTTCGCCGGTTTCCAGGAGATCATCGACGCGCTGGGCGGGGTGGACATCACCGTCGACCACACCTTCACGTCGATCCATCCGCCGTTGCGCACCTTCCGGGCCGGCCGGCAGACAATGGACGGTGAGACGGCGCTGGACTACTCCCGGCAGCGCAAGCAGTTCCCGGACGGCGACTTCGCCCGGATCCGGCACCAGCAGCAGGTGATCCGGGCGATCCTGGACAAGGCCGCCACCGGCGGCATCCTCACCAGCCCGGGGAAGCTCGACGACTTCGTCCGGGCCGCCTCGGCGTCGGTCTCCGTCGACCGGGAGATGTCGCTGCTGGACCTGGCGACCGAGCTGCGCGGCCTGCGGGGCGGCAACCTCACCTTCGTCACCAGCCCGTCGCGGGGCACCGGCCGGGTGGGCAGCGAGAGTGTGGTCTTCGCCGACGAGGGCAAGTCCCAGGCGTTCTACGACGCGGTCCGCCGGGACGCGACCGCCGAGATCGTTCGCGCCGCCCGCTGACCGACTCGAACAGGCCGCATCGCGTTCCGGCAGGCGTGGTGCGGCCACGCTTGCCCCCTGAAAGTCTTCATGCATAGAGTCTCAATATGAATGAAGGAGCCGTCGCCGCGCCACCGGACCGGCTACTCGATCTGTTCCACGGCGTCCGGCTCACCCCTGCCCAGCGGCGCATCGCGCGGTCAGCCCCGCCACCGAGTACGCCGAGCTGGTGCTCCCCGCCGCCGTCGGCACCGACCTCGTCTTCGACCTGCACACCGCCCCGATGACCCTGGCCGTGGTGGTGCTCCAGGCGACCTGCGACGCCGCCCCGAGCCAGACCCCGCACCGCCTGGAGGCGTTCGAGTCGTCCGCCGCCCGTCGACAGTTGTTCCTCGGCTGAGAGGAGTACGTCATGCACCACCCCGTCCGCGCCGCCCGTGGCACCACCCGTACCGCCAAGGGGTGGCCGCAGGAGGCCGCCCTGCGGATGCTGATGAACAACCTCGACCCGGAGGTGGCCGAACGCCCCGACGACCTGGTGGTCTACGGCGGCACCGGGAAGGCCGCCCGGGACTGGCCGTCGTACCACGCGCTGGTGCGCACCCTGACCGAGCTGCGGGACGACGAGACGATGCTGGTGCAGTCCGGCCGCCCGGTCGGGGTGCTGCGCACCCACGAGTGGGCGCCCCGGGTGCTGCTGGCCAACTCCAACCTGGTCGGTGACTGGGCCACCTGGCCGGAGTTCCGCCGGCTGGAATCCCTCGGCCTGACCATGTACGGGCAGATGACCGCCGGCTCGTGGATCTACATCGGCACCCAGGGCATCCTCCAGGGCACCTACGAGACGTTCGCCGCCGTCGCCGCGAAGCTCGCCGGCGCCCGCGGCGACGGGCAGCAGGGAGGTGGGAGCCTCGCCGGCACGTTGACGCTGACCGCCGGCTGCGGCGGGATGGGCGGGGCGCAACCCCTCGCGGTCACCATGAACGACGGCGTCTGCCTGATCGTCGACGTAGACCGGACCCGGCTCGACCGGCGGGTGCACGACCGCTACCTCGACGAGGTCGCCGACTCGCTCGACGACGCCGTCGCGCGGGTGCTGGCCGCGAAGCGGGACCGGCGGGCGCTCAGCGTCGGCGTGGTCGGCAACGCCGCCACGGTCTTCCCCGCACTGCTACGCCGGGGCGTCGCCATCGACGTCGTCACCGACCAGACCAGCGCGCACGACCCGCTGTCGTACCTGCCGGAGGGGGTGGAGCTGGCGGACGCCCGGGACTACGCGCAGGCCAAGCCGGCCGAGTTCACCGACCGGGCGCGGGCGTCGATGGCGAAGCACGTCGAGGCGATGGTCGGCTTCCTCGACGCGGGCGCGGAGGTGTTCGACTACGGCAACTCGATCCGGGGCGAGGCGCAGTTGGGTGGATACCAGCGGGCCTTCGACTTCCCCGGTTTCGTGCCGGCGTACATCCGCCCGCTGTTCTGCGAGGGCCGGGGGCCGTTCCGCTGGGCGGCGCTCTCCGGCGACCCAGCCGACATCGCCGCCACCGACCGGGCCATCCTCGACCTGTTCCCGGAGAACGAGTCCCTCGCCCGGTGGATGCGGCTGGCCGGTGAACGGGTCGCCTTCCAGGGCCTGCCCGCCCGGATCTGCTGGCTCGGCTACGGCGAGCGGGACGTCGCCGGGGTGCGGTTCAACGAGATGGTCGCCTCGGGTGAGCTTTCCGCGCCGGTCGTCATCGGCCGGGACCACCTGGACTGCGGCAGCGTCGCCAGCCCGTACCGGGAGACCGAGGCGATGGCCGACGGCTCCGACGCGATCGCCGACTGGCCGCTGCTCAACGCGCTGGTCAACACCGCCAGCGGGGCGTCCTGGGTGTCCATCCACCACGGCGGTGGGGTGGGCATCGGCCGGTCGCTGCACGCCGGTCAGGTCTGCGTCGCCGACGGCACCGCGCTGGCCGGGCAGAAGATCGAACGGGTGCTCACCAACGACCCGGCGATGGGCGTGATCCGGCACGTCGACGCCGGCTACGACACCGCCCGCGACGTCGCCGCCCGTACCGACGTCCGCATCCCGATGTCCGACGACGGGCGTACGGCGTGACCGGCCCCGCCGCCCGGTTCCGCAAGCTGTGGGACGAGATCGCGTCGGTCGGCCGGGACGCGGGCAGCGGTGGCTACCTGCGGTACGCGCTGACCCCGCCCGAGCTGCGGCTGCGCGAGTGGTTCCGGGAGCAGGCCGACCGGCGGGGCATGCCGGTGCACTCCGACGGCAACGGCAACCTCTTCGCCTGGTGGGGCGACCCGGCCACCGGCCCGAACAGCCACGACCCGAACAGCCACGACCCGGCCGGCACCGGGGCGGTGCTCACCGGCAGCCACTTCGACTCGGTCCCGCAGGGCGGGGCGTACGACGGGCCGCTCGGCATCGTCAGCGCGTTCCTCGCCGTGGACGAGCTGAGGAACGCCGGGGCCGAGCCGGTCCGACCGGTGGTGGTGGCCGCGTTCGTCGAGGAGGAGGGGGCCCGGTTCGGCGTACCGTGTCTGGGGTCGCGGCTGCTCACCGGTGACATCGACGCCGACCGCGCGGCCGGGCTGCGCGACGCGGCCGGGGTGAGCTTCGCCGACGCGCTGGGTGGCCGGCCGGCCGGGCCCGACCCGGCGCTGCTCGGCCGCTTCGCCGCCTTCGTGGAGCTGCACGTCGAGCAGGGCCTGGCGCTGGTCGACGCCGGTGTGCCGGTCGCGGTGGGCAGCGCGATCTGGCCGCACGGCAGGTGGCGCTTCACGCTGCGCGGGGCGGGCAACCACGCCGGTACGACCCGGATGGCCGACCGCCGCGACCCGATGCTCACCTACGCGTTCACCGTGCTGGCGGCGAACAAGGAGGCCCGGTTGCGCGGCGCGCACGCCACCGTCGGGCGGGTGGTGGTGGAGCCGAACGCCACCAACGCGATCCCGTCACTGGTGACCGGCTGGCTCGACGCCCGGGCCGCCGAGCCGGATACCCTGCACGGCCTGGTCGAGGCGGTGCACGCCAAGGCCGCCGAACGGGCCAGGCGGGACGGCGTCGAACTGACCGTGACGCAGGAGTCGGCCACCCCGCTGGTCGCCTTCGACGGTGGGCTGGCCGACCGGTTGGCGGGCCTGTTGGCCGCGCCGATGCTGCCCACCGGGGCCGGCCACGACGCCGGGGTGCTCGCCGCGCACCTGCCCACCGCGATGCTGTTCGTGCGTAATCCGACCGGGGTGTCGCACTCCCCCGCCGAGTCGGCCACCGACGACGACTGCGCCGCCGGGGTGGCCGCGCTGGCCAGGGTGCTGGAGGAACTGGCATGCCACTGACCCGTTGGCTGGCCGAACAGGCGTGGCTGCCCGACCACGCCGCGCCGACCCCGGACGTGCTGATCGAGGCCGAGGACGGCCGGTTCACCGCCGTCACCCCGCTGGCCCGAGGCGGGACGCCGGACACCGGGGTCGAGGTGCTGGCCGAGGCGGTACGGCTACCCGGACTCACCCTGCCCGGCCTGGCCAACGCCCACTCGCACGCCTTCCACCGGGCGCTGCGCGGGCGTACCCACGGTGGTCGGGGTGACTTCTGGAGCTGGCGGGACGTGATGTACGCCGTCGCCGGCCGGCTCGACCCCGACTCGTACCTGGCCCTGGCCCGCGCCGCGTACGCCGAGATGGCGCTGGCCGGGGTCACCTGCGTCGGCGAGTTCCACTACCTGCACCACGGCCCCGACGGCCACCCGTACGACGACCCGAACGCGATGGGCGCGGCGCTGGTCGAGGCGGCGGCGCAGGCCGGCATCCGGATCACCCTGCTGGATGCCTGCTACCTGACCGCCTCGGTGGACGGCGAGCCGTTGGCCGGGACGCAGCGGCGCTTCGGTGACGGGAACGCGCGGCGCTGGGCGGAGCGGGTCGACGGGTTCCGGCCGGCCGGTCGGCACGCCCTACGGGGGGCGGCGATCCACTCGGTGCGGGCGGTGCCGGCGGAGCAGCTCGCCACCGTCGCCGGTTGGGCGTACCGGCACGGCGCTCCGCTGCACGTGCACCTGTCGGAGCAGCCCGCCGAGAACGACGCCTGCCGGGCGGTGCACGGCCGTACCCCGACCGGGCTGCTCGCCGAACGCGGGGTGCTCGGTCCGGACGTCACCGCCGTGCACGCCACCCACCCGACCAGCGCCGACCTGACCCTGCTCGGCGGGCACCGGACCGGGGTGTGTCTCTGCCCCACCACCGAACGGGACCTGGCCGACGGGATCGGGCCGGCCCGCCGGATGGCCGACGCCGGTATCCCACTCAGCCTCGGTAGCGACAGTCACGCCGTGGTCGACCTGTTCGAGGAGGCCCGCGCGGTGGAGCTGGACGAGCGGCTGCGTACCCGGCGACGCGGGCACTTCACCGCCGCCGCGCTGCGCGACGCCGCCACCGTCACCGGGCACGCCGCGCTGGGTTGGGCCGACGCCGGTCGGCTCGCCGTCGGCGAACGCGCCGACCTGGTCACGGTACGACTGGACAGCCCGCGTACCGCCGGGGTGCCGCCGGTGGGGGTGTTCTTCGCGGCCACCGCCGCCGACGTCGACCAGGTGGTGGTGGACGGGCGGCAGGTGGTGCGCGACGGCCGGCACCTGACCGTGGACGTGCCGGCGGAGCTGCACGCCTCGATCGCGGCGGTGACCGGTGGGTAGCCGTAGCGGACCCACCGCCCGCGCGACGCGGCAGCCGGCACGCAGGCAGCCGGCGGCGCGCAGGGCCAGGCAGCCGGCGGCGGGAGGGGTGGCGTGAGCAGTCTGCTGGTCGACAACGTCGGCGAGCTGGTGACCAACGTGCCGGCGGTCGGCGGGGACGGGCCGCTGGGCATCCGGCGGGGGGTCGCCCTGCTGGTGGAGGCGGGCCGGGTCGTCTGGATCGGGCCGGGACGCTACGCGCCGGCCGCCGACCGGCGGATCGACGCCGAGGGCGGCGCGGTGCTGCCCGGGTTCGTGGACAGCCATGCCCACCTGGTCTTCGCCGGGGACCGGGCGACCGAGTTCGCCGCCCGGATGGCCGGTGAGCCGTACACCGGGGGTGGCATCCGCACGACGGTCGGCGCGACCCGGGCGGCCGACGACGACGTCCTGCGGGGCACCGTACGCCGGCTGCGCGAGGAGGCGATGCGCCAGGGCACCACCACCATGGAAATCAAGAGCGGGTACGGCCTGACCGTCGCCGACGAGGCCCGCTCGCTGCGGATCGCCGCCGAGGTGACCACCGAGACCACCTTCCTCGGCGCGCACGTCGTCCCCGCCGAGTACGCCAGCCGTCCCGACGACTACGTGGGGCTGGTCTGCGGGCCGATGCTCACCGCCGCCGCGCCGTACGCCCGCTGGGTGGACGTGTTCTGCGAGCGGGGCGCGTTCGACGCCGACCACGCGCGGGCGATCCTCACCGTCGGTCAGGCCGCCGGGCTGGGGCTGCGGCTGCACGCCAACCAGCTCGGCCCGGGGCCGGGGGTGCGGCTCGGGGTCGAGCTGGGCGCGGCCAGCGTCGACCACTGCACCCACCTGTCCGACGCCGACGTCGACGCGCTGGCCGGGTCGGCCTCCGCCGGCACCTCGGCCGCCGACGGGTCGACCCCCGCAGCCGGGTCGACGACCACCGTGGCGACGCTGCTGCCCGGGGCGGAGTTCTCCACCCGGTCGCCGTACCCGGATGCGCGCCGGCTGCTCGACGCGGGGGTGGTCGTGGCGCTGGCCACGGACTGCAACCCCGGGTCGTCGTACACCTCGTCGATGCCGTTCTGCGTCGCGCTGGCCGTGCGCGAGATGCGGATGACCCCGGCGGAGGCGGTCTGGGCCGCGACGGCCGGCGGCGCGCGGGCGTTGCGCCGTACCGACGTCGGGGTGCTGCGCCCCGGCGCGCGGGCCGATCTGATGATCCTCGACGCCCCGTCCCACCTGCACCTGGCCTACCGGCCGGGTGTCCCTCTGGTCCGCCAGGTCCTGCACAACGGAGTGCCGCAATGTCGACTGTGACCGTCCAGCCCACCGGGATCACCCCCGCCGACGTGCTCGCCGTGGCGCGCGGCGACGCCGAGGTCGTCCTCGCCCCGGCGGCCGTCGACGCGATGGCCACCAGCCGGTCCATCGTGGACGGGATCGAGGCCGCCGGCCGCCCGGTGTACGGCGTGTCCACCGGCTTCGGGGCGCTGGCGAACACCTTCGTCGCCCCACAGCGCCGGGCCGAGTTGCAGCACGCGCTGATCCGCTCGCACGCCGCCGGGATGGGTGCCCCGATGCCCCGTGAGGTGGTCCGGGCGATGATGCTGCTGCGGGTCCGCTCGCTGGCGCTGGGCCGCTCCGGGGTCCGACCGCTGGTCGCCCAGGCCCTGGTCGACCTGCTCAACGCCGACGTCACCCCGTGGGTGCCGGAGCACGGTTCGCTCGGCGCGTCCGGGGATCTGGCGCCGCTGGCGCACTGCGCGCTGGTGCTGCTCGGTGAGGGCTGGGTGCTCGGCCCGGCCGGTGAGCGGGTCGACGCCGCCGACGCGCTGCGCGGGGCCGGGCTGACGCCGGTCGCGCTGGCCGCCAAGGAGGGGCTGGCGCTGATCAACGGCACCGACGGCATGCTCGGCATGCTGCTGCTGGCGATCCAGGATGCCCGGCACCTGTTCACCATGGCCGACGTCACCGCCGCGCTGGCCATCGAGGCGATGCTCGGCTCGGAGCGGCCGTTCCTGCCCGAGCTGCACGCCATCCGGCCGCATCCGGGGCAGGCCGCCTCGGCGGCGAACATCCACCGGCTGCTGCAGGACTCGCGGGTGATGGACTCGCACCGCGACGACCTGGCGCACGCGGTGCAGGACGCGTACTCGATGCGGTGCGCACCGCAGGTGGCCGGCGCGGCCCGGGACACCCTGGACTTCGTCGAGACGGTGGCCGGCCGGGAACTGGTCTCGGTGGTGGACAACCCGGTGGTGCTGCCGGACGGCCGGGTCGAGTCGACCGGCAACTTCCACGGCGCTCCGCTCGGCTTCGCCGCCGACTACCTGGCCATCGCCGCCGCCGAGGTGGGTGCGATAGCCGAACGCCGGGTGGACCGGTTGCTCGACGTGACCCGCAACCGGGAGCTGCCCGCGTTCCTCTCCCCCGACGCCGGGGTGAACTCCGGCCTGATGATCGCCCAGTACACGGCCGCCGGGATCGTCGCGGAGAACCGTCGGCTGGCCGCGCCCGCCTCGGTCGACTCGTTGCCGACCAGCGGCATGCAGGAGGACCACGTCTCGATGGGCTGGGCGGGGACCAAGAAGCTGCGCAGCGTGCTGGACAACCTGACCAGCCTGCTCGCCGTGGAGCTGCTGGCGTCCGTCCGGGGTCTCCAGCTACGTGCGCCGCTGGTGCCGTCGCCGGCGGGACGGGCCGCGCTGGACGCGCTCGGCCCGGCGGCCGGCACGCCCGGCCCGGACGTCTTCCTCGCCCCGGTGCTGGAGGCGGCCCGGTCGGTGCTGGCCGGGCCCGACCTGCGCGCCGCCATCGAACGGGAGGTTGGCCCGCTGAGCTGACCGCGCGGCTCCGCCCCGGCCCACCCTGGACGCCGGCAGGACGGGGCGGTGGTCGGGTCAGGTGGCGGGCAGCACCTTGGCGGCCAGCTTCGCCAACTCGCGCAACGCCTTGCCCCGATGGCTGATCGCGTCCTTCTCCTGCGGCGTCAGCTCCGCGTTGGTCCGCTCCTGGCCGTCGCCGAGGAAGATCGGGTCGTACCCGAAGCCGCCCTCACCGCGCGGGGCACGCAGCAGCCGGCCCGGCTGGCGGCCGTCGACCAGGTGTTCCTTGCCGCCGGGCAGCACCAGCGCGACGGTGCAGACGAAGGCCGCCCCCCGGTGCTCGTCGGGCAGGTCGGCGATCTGGTCCAGCACCAGTTGGAGGTTGGCCCGGTCGTCGCCGTGCCGGCCGGCCCAGCGGGCGCTGAAGACCCCCGGCATGCCGTTGAGCGCGTCGACCGCGATGCCGGAGTCGTCGGCGATGGTGGGCAGGCCGGTCCGCCGGCAACCCTCCCGCGCCTTGATCAGGGCGTTCTCGCCAAAGGTGAGACCAGTCTCCGGCAGCTCCGGGTACTCCTCGACGTCGTCGAGGCCGAGCAGGGCGATCCGGTGCGCGCCGAGCGCGCCGTCGAGGATGCGCTGGAGCTCCACGAGCTTCTTGCGGTTGCGGGTGGCGAGCAGGACCTTGTTCATGATGCGAGTGCCTTCCGCTGCGCCTCGGCCAGTTCCAGACAACCCAACGACGCCACGTCCAGCAACGCGTCGAGCTGCGCCCGGGAGAACACCCCGTCCTCGCCCGTGCCCTGCACCTCGACGAAGTCGCCCTCGCCGGTGCAGACGACGTTCATGTCCACCTCGGCGGCCACGTCCTCGACGTAGCAGAGGTCGAGCAGCGGCTCACCGGCGACGATCCCGACGCTGACCGCGGCCACCGACCGGTGCATCACCTTCTCCGGCTTGCCGGCCAGCGACTTGCGGGCGGCCAGCCAGCTCACCGCGTCGTACAGGGCGACGTACGCGCCGGTGATCGAGGCGGTACGGGTGCCGCCGTCGGCCTGGAGCACGTCGCAGTCGAGCACGATCGAGTTCTCGCCGAGCGCCTTGAGGTCGACGCAGGCGCGCAGGCTCCGGCCGATCAGTCGGGAGATCTCGTGGGTCCGCCCACCGATCTTGCCCCGGACGCTCTCCCGGTCCGAGCGGGTGTTGGTGGCCCGGGGCAGCATCGCGTACTCGGCGGTCACCCAGCCCAGCCCGGAGCCCTTGCGCCAGCGGGGCACACCCTCGGTCACGCTGGCGGTGCAGAGCACCCGGGTGCCGCCGAACTCGACGAGCACCGAGCCCTCCGGGTGGGTGCTCCAGCTCCGGGTCAACGTCACCGGTCGGAGTTGGTCGGGTCGCCGCCCGTCAGGTCGTGCCATCCCTGCACCTTAAGCGGTGCCGTGATCGAACCGTCCTGCGGTCTCCTCAGCCGGTGACCGGGGGCTTCCCGGCCGGGGTCGGCGGCACCGGTCCGGCGTCGTGCACCCGCAGGAAACCGGCCACCGACGCCGGCCAGGAGAACTGTTCCGCGCGGGTCCGGGCCGCCGCCCGCCGGGCCGGCTCCGGCCGGTCCAACACCCGGACGACCGCGTCGGCGAGCGCCGTCGGCGTCCCGTAGGCGGCGATCCCGGCCGGGCCGACCACCTCGGGCAGCGCGCTGGCCGCGTTCACCACCACCGGGGTGCCGGCGGCGAGCGCCTCCAGGCCGGCCAGGCCGAAGGTCTCCACCGGCCCCGGGGCCAGCACCACGTCGGCGGTGGCGAGCAGCGCGGCGACCGCCGACCGGTCCGGCAGGAAACCGGTGAAGTGCACCGGCAGCCCGGCCGCCCGGTCCGCCAGGGCCCGCCGGGACGGCCCGTCGCCGGCCATCACCAGCACCGCCGGCACGCCGGCCCGCCGCAGCGCGGCCAGCGCGTCGACCGCCAGGTCGGGACGCTTCTCGGTGCTCAACCGCGCGCAGTGGACCAGCAGCACCTCACGATCGTCGGCGTACCGTTCGCGCAGGGCGGGGTCGGCCCGGTCCGGGTGGAACCCGGTGAGGTCCACGCCGAGCGGCACCACGTCCACGGGGGCGGCGATCCGGGTGAACTCCTCGCCCGCCCAGGCGGTGGTGCAGACGATCCGGTCGTACGCCCCGGTGGTGCGCCGGTTCAGCCGGTCGGCGAGCCCCCGGGCCCGGCCTGCCGGCAACCCCCACTGGCCGAGCAGGCCGGTCAGGCACTCGTGCGACACCATCACCGAGGGCACCCCGTGCGCCCGCGCCCAACCGCCGGTCCAGCGCAGCGTCGACCGGTCGGAGACCTCCAACCGGTCCGGGGCCAGCCGGGTCAGCAACCGCTCCACCGGCCGGCGGGCCGTCAGCAGGCGGTATCCGCCGGTCCCCGGGACGGTCGGCCCGGACACGGTGACCACCGTTCCCCACGGGTGCCGGGCCACGCCGGCTCGTTCCCCGGGCACCACCAGCACCGGGTCGTGACCGGCGGCCCGGTAGCCCGCACCGAGGTGCCGCAGCGCGGTACGCAGGCCACCGGAGCGGCCGGTGACGAAGTTCGCCAGCCGGACGATCCGCAGGCCCCGGGCGGTCACGGGAGGATCGGCCGGCCGGTGGCCGGGAGTCCGAGGCCGAGGCGCTGCGGGTCGGACCGGGCCGCGAGCTGGGCCGCCTCGTAGTGTCCGACCAGCTCGTCGCCGACGGCGCTCCAACTGCGCCGTCCGATGGCGGCACGGGCCGCCGACCCGTACGCAGCCCGGCGGGCCGGGTCAGCGGCGAGCGCGGCCACCGCGTCGGCGAGGGCCGTCCCGTCCCCGGGCGGCACCAGCAGCCCGGTCACGCCCGGCTCGACCAGGTCCACCGGGCCACCGGCCGCCGGGGCCACCACGGGCAGCCCACTCGCCGCCGCTTCCTGCACGGTCTGACCGAACGTCTCGTGCGGCCCGGTGTGGACGAAGACGTCCAGGCTGGCGTAGAGCCGGGCCAACGCCTCCCCCTGCTGGACGCCGAGGAAACGCACCCGGGGCAGCGCCCGCGCCAACTGCCGACGGGCCGGCCCGTCACCGGCCACCACGACCCGGACGCCGGGCAGCTCGGAGGTGGCCGCCAGCAGGTCCACCCGCTTCTCCGGGGCGAGCCGGCCCACGTACCCCACCAGCACCTCACCGTCCGGTGCGAGCACGTGGTGCAGCGCGGCGCAGCGGTGGTCGGGATGGAACCGGTCGGCGTCCACCCCGCGCCGCCAGAGCCAGATCCGCTGCACCCCGTTGGCGATCAGGTCGGCGGCGGCCCGGGTGGAGGGCGCGAGGGTCCGGTGCGCCGAGTTGTGGATCTCCCGCAGTCGACGCCAGGCAGCCGCCTCCCCCCAGCCCACCCGGTAGGCGCGGGCGTAGGAGGCCACGTCGGTCTGGTAGACGGCGACGGTCGGCAGCCCGTGCCGCCGGGCCAGCGTCGCCGCCCGCGCGCCGAGCACGAAGGGGCTGGCCAGGTGCACCACGTCGGGGTCGTGGGCGCGCAGCGCCGCGGCCAGCCGGGCGCCCGGCACACCGAGCCGGAAGCCCTGGTAGCGCGGCAGCGGCACGCTGGGTATGCGGACCACCGGGTACGGCTGCCGGTCCACCGGCCGGCGGCGGGCCCCGGGCGGGGCCGGGGCGACGACCAACGGCTGGTGACCCCGGGCGACCAGGTGTTCCGCCGTACGGACGACCGAGTGCGCGACACCGTTGACGTCCGGTGGGAACGACTCGGTCACGATGGCGATCCGCATGGTGCCACCGTGCGGTCGGCACCGGTGCGCCAGTCGACGGGCCGGCTAAGCGGCGGCGAACACTACCGCACGAATCCGGGTCGGTGGATTCGTGACCACCCGACGCGGCCGGGCGACGGGCCGTGGTCGGCCCGGCCCGCCGGCGGCCGTGGTCAGACCTCGTAGCTGGCGCCGGCCCGGACCACTTCCAGCGGCCCGGTGTACGCCCCGGCCGCCGCCGCGACGGTGTTCGCCTCACTACCCCAGGCCACCACCAGATGGGTCAGCAACAGCCGGCCCACCCCGGCCTTGGTGGCCGTCTCGCCCGCCTCCCGGCCGGTGAGGTGCAGATCCGGTGGATTGTCCATCCCGTCGAGGTAACTGGCCTCGCAGAGGAAGACGTCGGCGTCCTGGGCGAGCCGCAGCAGCGCGTCACAGGGGGCGGTGTCCGAGGAGTAGCAGAGCACCCGGCCCTCGTGCTCCAACCGCACCCCGTACGTCTCGACGGGATGGTTCACCCGGTCGACGGTGACGGTGAACGGACCGATCGGGAAGGTGCCCGGCCGGAGGCCGTAGAACTGGTAGACGTCCTCCACGCTGCCGTCGTCCTGGCCGTAGGCGGTGGCGAGCCGGTCCGGGGCACCCGGCGGCGCGTAGACCGGCAGCGGCGGGTACGGGCCGTCCGGGGCGTACCGCCGGACCACCACGTACGACGCGGCGTCGAGGATGTGGTCGCAGTGCAGGTGGGTCAGGAGGATGGCGTCCGGGGCGTGCAGTCCGGCGTAACGCTGGAGGGTGGAGAGCGAGCCGGACCCGAAGTCGACCAACAGGCGGAAACCCTGCGCCTCGACGAGGTAGGCGGAGCAGGGGGACTCGGGGCCCGGGAAGCTTCCGGCGCAGCCCAGGACGGTCAGCCGCATCCGGTCGCCCCACGATTACCGTAAGTAGTCGAAACGCCGGGGTCAGCACCGCTGATGATCTCTACCGACGCGTACGCCACGCTGCGCAGCCTACGCGCAGCGACTACGGGGCAAGAATCATCTACTGGAAGTTGTCATCAACGTGACACCCACGGGGTCGGCCGACGGGCCCGCCGGCCGACCCACGGAGAGGTCACGCCCAGAGCTGCCCCTCCAGTGCCCCCTCGGCGTCGGCGAGCGTGCCGCCGTACGCCCCGGTGGAGAGGTACTTCCAGCCACCGTCGCAGACCACGAAGGCGACGTCGGCCCGCCGGCCGTCCCGCACCGCCTCGTGGGCCACGGCCAGGGCGGCGTGCAGGATCGCCCCGGTGGAGAAACCGGCGAAGATGCCCTCCACCTCCACCAACTGCCGGGTACGCAGCACCGCGTCCCGGGTGCCGACGGAGAAGCGCCGGTTGAGCACGGTCGCGTCGTACAGCTCGGGGACGTAACCCTCGTCGATGTTGCGCAGGCCGTAGACCAGTTCGCCGTAGCGCGGCTCGGCCGCCACCACCTGGATGCCCTCGACCTTCTCCCGCAGGAACCGCCCGGTGCCCATCAGGGTGCCGGTCGTGCCCAGGCCCGCCACGAAGTGCGTGATGGTGGGCAGGTCGTGCAGCAGCTCCGGCCCGGTGGTCTCGTAGTGCGCCCGCGCGTTGGCCTCGTTGCCGTACTGGTAGAGCATCACCCAGTCCGGGTGGTCGGCCGCGATCTGCTTCGCGGTGGCGACCGCCTGGTTCGAGCCGCCCGCCGCCGGCGAGAAGATGATCTCCGCGCCGTACATCCGGAGCAGCTGGACCCGCTCGGTGGAGACGTTCTCCGGCATCACACAGACCAACCGGTAGCCGCGCAGCTTGGCCACCATGGCCAGCGAGATACCGGTGTTGCCGCTGGTCGGCTCCAGGATGGTGTCACCCGGCCGGAGGCGGCCGGACTGCTCCGCCGCGCGGACCATGAACAGGGCCGCGCGGTCCTTGATGCTGCCGGTCGGGTTCCGGTCCTCCAGCTTCGCCCAGAGCCGCACCGGCGGCGCCCCGTCGGGCACCGTCGGCGAGAGCCGGGGCAGCCCCACCAGGGGGGTGCCGCCGCAGGCATCGAGCAGGCTGTCGTACCGCGTCATGACGCCCGCCCTCAGCGGGGGGCGACGGCCGCGCGCCGAGCCACCGCGGACGGGGTGATCGCCGCGGCGGCACGGTGCTGACTGATCGCCGCGGCGGCGGCACGGTGCTGGCTGATCGCCGCAGCTGCGGCGAAGCCGAACGCCCCGCCGGCCACCGCCGGCAGGACGGTCACGCTGTCACCGTCGTTGAGCTTGGCGTCCAGCGCGCCCAGGAACCGGACGTCCTCGTCGTTGACGTAGACGTTGACGAAGCGGTGCAGCGCACCGGCGTCGGTGAGCAGCCGGCCCTTCAGACCAGCGTGCCGGGAGTCCAGGTCGGCGAGCAGGTCGCCCAGGGTGTCCCCGGTGCCCTCGACGACCTTCGCGCCGCCGGTGTAGCTGCGCAGGATGGTGGGGATGCGAACCTCGATGGCCATGACGTACTCCTTGATCGGGTGTGCCTCGGTGCCGGACGGAAAGGGTGTGCGGAGCTGAAGGTCAGCTGCCGGAACACTCGTAGTCGACCGTCGCCGGGCTCTGCCCGAACATGTAGGACTGGACCGCGTGCGGGTCCACCCCGGCATCCACGATCCGCACCGGCTCCTCGGTCACCACGCCGTCGACGATCCGGAAGGAACGGATCTCCTCGGTGTCCGGCTCGCGGGTGGAGACCAGCAGGTAGTGCGCACCCGGCTCACCGGCGAAGGCGACGTCCGTGCGGGACGGGTACGCCTCGGTAGCGGTGTGCGAGTGGTAGATGACGACCGGCTCTTCGTCGCGGTCGTCCATCTCCCGCCACACCCGCAACTGCTCCATCGAGTCGAACTCGTAGAACGTCATCGAGCGGGCCGCGTTGTCCATCGGGATGTGCCGGGTCGGGGTGTCGCCGCCGACGGGTCCGGCGACCACCCCACACGCCTCGTCCGGGTGGTCCCGGCGCGCGTGGGCGACGATCGCCTCGACGATCGACCGGTCGATGCTCAGCACGTCGCCCAGCCTAGCGCCCGCTCACCGGGCCCGGCGAGGCGGTGACCGTCACAGTTCAGTCGATCAAGGCGTTGAGCAGGGATTCCTGGAGATAACCCAGGTAGGCGTAGACCGACAGTTGGAACACCCGGGACGAGGTCGGGTCGTCCGCGACCGCGTCGTCGAGCTCCTCGCCCAGGTCGGTGCCGTCCTTGATCTCCAACCGGACGCCCATCGCGAGCCGGGCGTCGTTGAGCGCACGCAACCACGCCTCGGCCGCCTCGGCGTCCAGCCGCACCTCGCCACCGGCGGATTCGGGCAGCGCGGCCAGCACCGCCCCGGCCTGGTCGATCTTGGCGGTCTTCAGGTCGCCCTCGGTGTACCGGCGGAACTCCGCCGTACCGGCCGGGTCGTCCGGGTAGGCGTCGGGAAAGAGCCGGCTGACGACCGGATCGGTGTGGTCGAAGCCGTCGGTGAGCAGCCCGACCACCTCGGTGGCGACCTTGCGCAGCACCCGGACCTCGTCCACGGCGAAGGTCGCCACGTAACGACCGCCCTGACGGCGGAACATACTCATGACGCCACCTCGGTTCGCGACTGCGGGGCTCGCAAACCCGGCTCACTCCTCGCGCTCACGACGCCACCTCGGTTCGCGACTGCGGGGCTCGCAAACCCGGCTCACTCCTCGCGCTCACGACCGGTCCACCGTTGCCCAGAGGCCGTACGCGTGCAGCTGCGACGCGTCGTGCTCCATCCGCTCCCGGGCACCGCTGGAGACCACGGCCCGGCCCTTGTGGTGCACGTCCAGCATCAGCTTCTCGGCCTTCTCCCGGCTGTAACCGAACAGCTTCTGAAAGACCCAGGTCACGTACGTCATGAGGTTGACCGGATCGTCCCAGACGATCGTCACCCACTGCCGGTCCGCGACCGGCACCTCGTCGGTGTCCGGCGTCTCGACCGGTGCAACCTGTGGAGCCGCCATGCCCCCCATCGTGCCACCGGAAGTGGCGATCCGATGAACCGGAACGCCGGGGCAGCCTGGATCACCCTCCCGAGCTGCGGAAACCCGGAGGGGTACGGATACGGCGGGGATAGGCATGGGGACGCTCGGTCGTTCAGGCGAGCAGGATGCCGTGGTCGAGGGCGTCGGAGAGGACCCCGTCGAGCGAGAGCCGGAGCGCCTCGAATCGCCGGGAAACCTCGCGGGACAGCTCCAGCTCGACCTCACGCAGAGCCCGTTGCGCCCAGGACCGGGCGGCACCCGGGTCGTCGTTGCCGGGGCTGCGCCAGTGCTGCCAGCAACCGCCGGAGAGCGCGACCCCGATCGCCGGCAGCACCTCGCCCCGGGGTGCGCCGGGATGACCGGCCAACGCGTCCAACGCGCCGGCCCCGGGCAGCACCGCCACCCCGGCGGTGCTGGTGACCAGGAGCACCCGATCCAGATCCTGACCGGACGAATGGTCGACCAGACCCCACCGGACGGCGGCGGCGATCCGCCGACGCACCCCCTCGGCCAACGGCGCGCCGAAGACCCGGGCGGCGGCCTCGTCGACGATCGCCCGGACGGCCCGGTCCTGCTGGTCGGTGGCGAGCAGGGAGAGCGCCTCGAGTTCCCGGTCGAGCAGTTGCGGCAGGGCCGCACAGCCCATCCCGAAGACGACCTCCTGGACGGCACGCAGGTGGATGCTGGCCAGTTCGAGCGCGAGATGCTGGCGGATGCCACGCACGCAGACCAGGCTATGCCGCTCCAACCGGTCGGCCCAGTCGTCGGCGGGTGGCTCGGCGGCCACCGGCACCCGCCCGTGCGCACCGGGCGGCTCGGGCGGTCGCGAACTCGCCCGGCGCAGCCCCTCGACGGCCGCCCAGCCGACCAGCGCCCGACGCAGCGCCGGGTGCTCGGCCCGGTGCACCGGATACCAGTCGGCCTCGGCCAACGCCGGCACCGTGGCCAGCAGCGTGGCCCGGTGCGCCTCGACGGTCACCGCCACCGGATCGACCGGCGTGCCGGCCGTGGGCCCGCTCCGGTGCGGCGCGACGGACACCCCCGTGTCGTCCGTCGCCGCCGCCTCCGAGGCCGCCCAGCCGCCCGCCCCGGGGGTGACCACGAAGAAGACCCGCACCGACGTACGGGCGACCTCGGCGAGCAGGTGCAACTCGGCGGCGGTGAACGTCTGGTCGGCACCGATCACGAAGAGCAACGCGCCGGACCGGACCACCGCGTCCAGCAGGACCCGCCCACCGGCCACGCCCAGGGTGTCGGTGTCCGGTGTGTCGAGCACCGCGAAGTGCCGGAGCAGTGGCTCCGGCAGGCTCAACTCGACCCGGCGCGGGGCTCGGGCCAGCGCCGGACCGGCCGCCACCTGGTCGGCGCCGTAGGAGTGCGGCTGCCGGTAGCCCGGCACGTACGCCGCCCGGGTGGCGACCTGGGCGTGCCGGATCACCAGGCAACTGCCCGCCGGCACGACGAACATTCCGGAGGGAACCCCGAGCAGCGCGGCGAGCACCTCGCGGCGGGCCGCCCCGGCGGGCCCGGCCGCCACCACGGCGAGCGGTTCGTCGAAGTCGACCTCGGCGACCTGCGAGGGGGTCGGGAGCGGGCCGCGACGGGGCAGCGCGGCGGTCCCCCGTTTGTCGGGACATTCGTCGGGCACGTCGACCCCGGGAAGTGGACCGGTCTTCATTCGGCCTCCGCTCGACACGGGCGACGTTCGGTGCCCGCGTACGTCCGATCGGTGACGGTTGGCTGCCGGAAGGTTACGGCGCGCACCCGGTGCCACCGGAACATTCGGATACTCAGCAGCAACTGCGACATTACTCAACTTCACCGCGTCACCAGGTGCCTCCGGACCGACTTGCATCGATATGCTGCTCGGATGAGTCGGTGGAGTTTCGTCGGCCGAACGGATGAACTCGCCCGCCTGCTGGCAGCGGTCGACGAAGGCCAGGGACGCGGGCTCTTCTTCAGCGGCAGCGCGGGCATCGGCAAGAGCCGGTTACTGCGGGAGGGCGTCGCCGCGCTGCCCACCCACCGGTACGCGCTGTCGTTCGTCGCGGCCAGCACGGCCACCGCGGCACTGCCTTTCGGCGGGCTCGCTGCGGTGCTGCCGGCCGAGCAGCCGCCGGGCCTCTCCCCCGCCGGCGTGCTGCGCTGGGGGACCGACGTGCTGCAGGAGCAGGCGGCCGGGCGTCGCATCGTGCTCGCCATCGACGACGCCCACCTGCTCGACCCGCCCTCGGCGGCACTGGTCCATCTGATCGCCCGGGTGGAGAACACCACCGTGTTGGGGACGCTGCGCAACGGCGAGCAGATCCCGCTGCCCATCCGGGCGCTCTGGACCGACGACCTGGTCGAGCACGCCGAGCTGGCCCCGCTCGGCCCGAGCGAGACCACCGGCCTGCTCGCCGCCATCCTGAACGGACCGGTCGACGCCGGCTCCGCCGAGCGGCTGTTCCGGCTCTCCGCCGGCAACCCGCTGCTGCTACGGGAGCTGGTGCTGGCCGCCGCCACCGGAGGTGAGCTGGTCCGCACCTACGGGGTGTGGCGGTGGACCGGACGGCTGGAGCTGGCCCCCAGCCTCACCGACCTCATCGACACCCGGATCGGGCAGTTGGAGCCCGGGGTCCGGGCGGTGGTGGAGCTTGTCGCCTTCGGTGAACCGCTCGGCCTGCACCTGCTCGACCGGGCCGCCGACCCGGCCGACGTGGAGGTCGCCGAGGAACGCGGCCTGATCACCGTCGTGCCGGACGACCGGCGGGTCGACGTCCGCCTCGCCCACCCGCTCTACGGCGAGGTGATCCGCCGACGGTGTCCGGTCAGCCGGACCCGCCGCCTCCAGGCCCAGTTGGCCGAGCGGTTGGAGTCGGTCGGCGCCCGCCGCAGGGGTGACCTGCTGCGGGTGGCGGTGTGGCGGCTGAACTCCGGCACCGCCCAGGACCCGGCGCTGTTGCTCGGCGCGGCCGTCCAGGCGTTCACCCGCTACGACGTACCACTGGCCACCCGGCTGGCTCGGGCGGCGCTCGACGCCGACGGCGGTTTCGACGCCGCCGAACTGCTCGCCACCATCCTGTTGTTCGGCGACCGGCCGGAGGAGGCGATCGGGGTACTCGACGCGGTGGCCGGCGACATCGACTGCGAGGAGCGCCGTAGTCGCTGGTTGACCGTCCGCGGGATGGTCGGCTACTGGGGGCTGAGCCGTCCGTCCATGGTGGACACCATCGCTGCGGCCGGCCACACCCTGACCGACCCCGGACACCAGGCCCGGGTCCGCGCCTTCGAGGCGGCCATGCGGTTGCACGGCCTGGACGTCGACGCCGCGCTGCGACTCGGCCGGTCGGTGCTGGACCGCCCGGCGGCCAGCGTCGCGGCCCGGGAACTGGCCCGGTCCACCATCGCCCACGCCGACGCGATGCGCGGCCGGTTCCGGGCCAGCGCCACGGCGATCGACCGGGTGCAGGCGGAGGCGTCGAACTGGCGGACCGACATGCCGTACCTGCAACTGGCCATGGAACTGGCCCGGGGCACCCGGTTGGCGCTCTCCGGGGACCTGGCCGGCATCGACACCGTCGTGGCCGACGAGTTCGCCGCACAGGCCGGCGCGGGGGACTTCCGACTCGGCACCGGCTACCTTTCCATCCTCCAGGCGTACGCGGCACGACTGCGTGGCCGTGGCGACGACGCGCTCAAGGCCAGCCTCGACGCCTGCGCGGTGCTCGCCACCAGCCGGGTCTTCGCGGGGCTCGCGCACGCCGAGCGGGCCCAGGCGGCGGCGCTGCGCGGTGACGTGCCGACCGCGACGGACGCGATGGCCGAGGCCGACCGGACCCAGTCCCCCGGCATGGCGGTCCTCCAACCGTGGCTGGAGCAGGCCCGCAGCGCGGTGCTGGTGGCCGGTGGCGACCTGCCCGGGGCGACGAGGCACCTCTGCGAGTTGGCCGACCAGCTGCGCGCCGACGGCTTCGCCGGTCATGAGGTGCTGATCCTGCACGACCTGGTCCGGATCGGCCAGGCTGCCGCCCCGGTCGGCCCGGTCTGCACCGACGGCAGCCGGCGTACGGCAGCGCAGCGGCTGGCGGAGCTTTCCGAAACCGTCGACGGGGTGCTGACCCCGCTGCTCGCGCGGTACGCGCGGGCCGCCGTCGAGGGCGACGGGACGACCCTGCTGAAGGTGGCCGACGGCTTCGCGGAACTCGACCTGACGGTCTGGGCGGTCGACGCCACGGCGATGGCGCTGCGCGGGTTACGGCGGGACCGGTCGACGTCGGCCGCCGCCGCGCACGAACGACTCGCCGCCCTGCTCACCCGCTGCGACCAGATCCGTACCCCGGCGCTGGACGCGTTGCGGCCCACGCTGAGCGGCCGGGAGCTGGAGATCGCCGGCCTCGCCGCCACCGGGGTGACCAGCCGGGTCATCGCGGGCCGGCTGTTCCTGTCGCCCCGGACGGTGGAGAACCATCTCCAGCGGGTCTACGGCAAGCTCGGCATCACCGGTCGCGCCGAGCTGGGCGCGGCGCTGCGGTCGATCCCGGGCCACGGGGGCAGCGCGATCGGGTGAACTCTAGGCTGAGCTGGTGAGCAACCTTCGCCCCGCGCTGCTGACCGACCACTACGAGCTGACCATGGTCAGTGCCGCCCTGCGGGACGGCACCGCCGACCGGCGCTGCGTCTTCGAGGTGTTCAGCCGGCGGCTGCCGACCGGACGCCGGTACGGGGTGGTCGCGGGGACCGGCCGCCTGATCGACATGATCAGGGACTTCCGGTTTACCCCGGAGGAGGTCGAGTTCCTGGTCCGCACCGGGGTGGTGGACGAACCGGCCGCCCGGTGGCTGGCCGACTACCGCTTCACCGGTGACATCGACGGGTACGCCGAGGGCGAACTGTTCTTCCCCGGCTCCCCGATCCTCACCGTCTCCGGTGGCTTCGCCGAGTGCGTGGTGCTGGAGACGCTGGTGCTGTCGGTGCTCAACCACGACTGCGCGGTGGCCGCGGCAGCCGCCCGGATGGTCACCGCGGCCCGGGGCCGGGCCCTGATCGAGATGGGTTCCCGGCGGGCCCACGAGGAGGCGGCGGTGGCCGCCGCGCGGGCGGCGTACCTTGCCGGGTTCCGGTTCACCTCCAACCTCGCCGCCGGCCAGCGCTACGGCATCCCCACCGCCGGCACCGCCGCACACGCGTTCACCCTGCTGCACGACGACGAGCGGACGGCGTTCGCCTCGCAGGTCGCCACGTTGGGGAGGGACACCACGCTGCTGGTCGACACGTACGACATCAGCCAGGGCATCCGTACCGCGATCGAGGTGGCCGGGCCGGAGCTGCGGGCGGTCCGGATCGACTCCGGCGACCTCGCGGTCATCGCCCAGCAGTCCCGGGAACTGCTCGACTCGCTCGGCGCCACCGAGACGAAGATCATCGTCTCGGGCGACCTCGACGAGTACGCCATCGCCGCGCTCGCCGCCGAACCGGTCGACATGTACGGCGCGGGCACCGCCGTGGTCACCGGCTCCGGCGCGCCCACCGCCAGCCTGGTCTACAAACTGGTCGAGGTGGACGGGCGGCCGGTGGTCAAACGCTCCGAGCACAAGGCCACCATCGGTGGCCGGAAGGTCGCGGTACGCCGGCACAAGCCCACCGGCACCGCCACCGAGGAGATCATCGTCTCGCAGGGGGTGCCGGACCGGCAGGCCAACGACCGGCTGCTCCAGCACTCCTTCGTGGTCGACGGCGAACCGGTCGACCTGCCGGGGATCGAGCAGTCCCGCGAGCACCTGCGGCAGTGTCTGATCTCCATCCCCTGGGAGGGGCTGAAGCTCTCCGCCGGTGACCCGGCGATCCCGGTCACCGTCGTACCGGCGAGCTGAGCCGTACCGTCACGTTGACCGACCCGTACCGGCAAGCCGAGAGGAAGGACGCTCCGATGGCCAACGCACTGATCATCGTGGACGTGCAGAACGACTTCTGCGAGGGCGGCTCGCTCGCCGTCGCCGGGGGCGCGGGGGTCGCCGCCGGCATCTCCGGGCTGCTCGCGGACGAACCGCAGCGCTGGGATCACGTGGTCGCGACCAAGGACTACCACGTCGACCCGGGAGCGCACTTCGGCGATCCGCCGGACTACGTCGAGTCGTGGCCCCGGCACTGCGTGGTCGGCACCTCGGGCAGCGAGTTCCACCCCGAGCTGGCGACCGACCGGGTCGAGGCGGTCTTCCACAAGGGCGAGCACGCCGCCGCGTACTCCGGGTTCGAGGGGCACGCCGCCGACGGCGAGTGCCTGGCCGACTGGCTGCGCCGACACGACGTGGACCGGGTCGACGTGGTCGGCATCGCCACCGACCACTGCGTCCGGGCCACCGCCCTGGACGCCGCCCGGGAGGGCTTCGCCACCACCGTGTTGCTCGGTCTGACGGCGGCCGTCGCACCGGAGACGCTGGACGTGGCGCTGCGGGCGATGGACGGTGCCGGGGTGACCCTGCACGGTGAGCCGGTGATCGGCGTCGCATGAGCCGGTAATCGCTTGCCGATGTCGTGCCTCCGGTCGAGGATGACCGCCGGAGGTAAAGAGCACCATGATGTTGACGCCTTACCGGCAGGCCCTGGCCCAGCCCGGTCTGCGGGCCCTGCTGCTGGTAGCGGTGCTGGCCCGCATTCCGCTCACCGCGACCGGGGTGACGCTCACCTTCTTCGTGGTGCTCGAGTTGGGCCGTGGTTACGGTGCCGCCGGCCTGGTCGGTGCCGCGTCGGTCGCCGGTACGGCCCTCGGCTCTCCCCTGCTCGGCCGGCTGGTCGACCGGCGCGGCCTGCGCCCGGTGCTCGCCGTGACCACCGCCGTCGAGGCGGCCTTCTGGGCGAGCGCCCCGACGTTGAGTCTGCCGCTGCTGCTGCCCGCCGCGTTCGTGGCCGGGCTGTTCGCGCTGCCGGTCTTCTCGGTGATCCGGCAGTCGATCGCCGCGCTGGTACCGGCGCAGCGCCGACGCCCCGCGTACGCGCTGGACTCGATGTCGATGGAGCTGGCCTTCATGATCGGGCCGGCACTGGCCGTGGCGCTGGCCACCGCCGTCTCGCCCCGGGTCACGCTCTGGGCGGTCGGCGCGGGCATCGTAGGCTCCGGCATCGCCCTCTGGCTGCTCAACCCGCCGACCCGCAGCGCCGGTGAGCCGGTCGGCCCACAGCCCCGGGTGCCCCGGCGGCAGTGGCTGACCACCCGCCTGCTCGCCGTGTTCGCGGTGAGCGCCGCCGCCACCCTGGTGCTCGGCGGCACCGACGTGGCGGTGGTGGCCGTGCTGCGGGCCGGTGGCGAGGTCGGCTGGACCGGCGCGGTGCTCAGCGCCTGGGCGGTCGCGTCGCTGGTCGGCGGCTTCGCGTACGGCGCGGTCCGTCGGTCCTTCTCGCCGTTGGCCCTGGCCGCCATGCTCAGCCTCTGCACCATCCCGGTCGGGCTGGGCGGCGGCCACTGGTGGCTGCTCTGCCTGGCCCTGCTCCCCGCCGGCGCGCTCTGCGCCCCCACCATCGCGGCCACCGCGGACGCGGTCAGCCGGCTCGCCCCCGCCGGAGTACGCGGCGAGGCGATGGGCCTGCACGGCTCCGCCGCCACCGTCGGCATCGCGCTCGGCGCTCCGCTGGCCGGTGCGGTGATCGACGCCTCGGTGCCGCTCTGGGGTTTCGCGGTCACCGGTGCCGTGGGGCTGCTGGTGACGCTCGTGGTCCTTCCGCTGGAGCTGCGGCACCGCCGCCCGCCCACCCCCACCGGGCCCACCCCCACCGGGCCCACCCCCACCGAGCCCGCCGCCGTCGAACTGGCACCCGCCACCACCTGAAAGCGTGTCGCTCCGGCGAGCATCACTGTCCACCATCACGACAGAACACCACGGGCGCCGACCCGGCTGGGTGCGGCGCCCGTGTCAGTGTGTTGCGGCGTCAGCGCTGGTCGAGGTTCCCGGCCTTGTCCTCCTGGTAGCTGGCGCCACCGTTGGCCTCGCTGGTCAGCGGCTTGGCACCACCCTCCGGCGGGCCGGCGAGGCTCTGGCCGCCGGCGGCCAGCTCGGGGAACTTCGCGTCGAACGCCGGGCGCTCGGAACGAATCCGGGGCATCCGGTCGAAGTTGCGCAGCGGCGGCGGGGAGCTGGTCGCCCACTCCAGCGAGTTGCCGTGGCCCCACGGGTCGTCCACCTCGACGACCGGCCCGGTCTTGTACGACTTCCAGCAGTTCCAGATGAACGGCAGGGTCGAGATACCGGTGATGAACGCGCCGATCGTGGAGATCATGTTCAGCGTGGTGAAGCCGTCGCTGGGCAGGTAGTCGGCGTACCGCCGGGGCATGCCCTCGTTGCCCAGCCAGTGCTGCACCAGGAAGGTGGTGTGGAAGCCGATCATGGTGAGCCAGAAGTGGATCTTGCCCAGGCGCTCGTCGAGCATCCGGCCGAACATCTTCGGGAACCAGAAGTAGATGCCGGCGAAGACGGCGAACACGATCGTGCCGAAGAGCACGTAGTGGAAGTGCGCCACCACGAAGTACGAGTCGTGCAGGTGGAAGTCGAGCGGCGGGCTGGCCAGCAGCACCCCGGTCAGGCCACCGAAGAGGAAGGTCACCAGGAAGCCGATCGCGAAGAGCATCGGCGTCTCGAAGGTGATCTGGCCCCGCCACATGGTGCCGATCCAGTTGAAGAACTTCATCCCGGTCGGAACGGCGATCAGGTAGCTGAGGAAGCTGAAGAACGGCAGCAGCACCTGGCCGGTGGCGAACATGTGGTGCGCCCAGACGCTCATCGACAGCGCGGCGATGGCGATGGTGGCGGCGACCAGGCCCTTGTAACCGAAGATCGGCTTGCGGGAGAAGACCGGGATGACCTCGCTGATGATGCCGAAGAACGGCAGCGCGATGATGTAGACCTCGGGGTGACCGAAGAACCAGAACAGGTGCTGCCACAGCATCGGGCCACCGGTGGCCGGGTCGTACACGTGGGCGCCGAGCAGGCGGTCCGCGGCGAGCGCGAAGAGCGCGGCGGCCAGCAGCGGGAAGACCAGGATCGCCAGCAGGCTGGTGACCAGCATGTTCCACGTGAAGATCGGCATCCGGAACATGGTCATGCCGGGCGCGCGCAGGGTCAGGATCGTGGTGATCAGGTTGACCGCGCCGAGGATGGTGCCCAGACCGGAGATGGCCAGGCCGACGACCCACATGTTCGCGCCGACACCCGGCGAGTGTTCCATGGTGCTCAGCGGGGTGTAGGCGGTCCAGCCGAAGTCGGCGGCGCCACCCGGGCTGATGAAGCCGGCGGTCGCCATGGTGCCGCCGAACAGGTACAGCCAGTACGCGAAGGCGTTCAGCCGGGGGAACGAGACGTCGGGGGCGCCGATCTGCAACGGCACGACGTAGTTGGCGAACGCGAACACGATCGGCGTCGCGAAGAACAGCAGCATGATCGTGCCGTGCATCGTGAACAGCTGGTTGTACTGCTCCGGCGACAGGAACTGCAGGCCCGGTCGCGCCAGCTCGGCTCGCATGATCAGGGCCATCAGGCCACCGATCATGAAGAACACGAACGCGGTGACCATGTACATGATCCCGATCTGCTTCGCGTCCGTGGTGCGCAGCAGCCGCGCGATGGCCGACCCCTTGACCGGCTCTCGGACCGGCCATGGCCGGGTCACGACCGGCTTGGGTGCGACGGTGGTCACGAATGGCCTCCGGTTCTCGGTTGTCCCGCTCGGCACGCGCTGTCAGCTGCGAGCCGTCATCCGAAAGGATGTTAGTCCCCGGTAGGTGGCAGCACCGCTCGGGGTGCTCTGGCACCATGTTCGGCCACCGGCCACGTCGAGCGGGCTCGGGTGCCCCGCGCGTCCGGACGGCCGGCGGAGGCGCTACAGCGGGTCGACCAGGAGCCGGTAGTGCTCGCCGAAGATCCGCCCGCCCCGCCCGCGCAGCAGCGGGTCGCGCAGCGCCGGCGGCACGTCACGGGTGCGGTTGCGGTCCCGGGTCCGGTCCCGCACCCATCGGGTACGCGGGCGTCGGCGACTCTCGTACGCCACCAGGGCCGCCTCGACGCTGCCGGCGGCGCGGAGCGACTCGGCGAGCACCACGGCGTCCTCCAGCGCCATCGCGATCCCCTGGGCCAGGGTCGGCGCGGTGGCGTGCGCGGCGTCGCCGACCAGCAGGACCCGCCCCCGGTGCCAGCGGCCCAGCTCGACCTCGTCGGTGAGCCCGACCTGGACGTCGCGCCAGGCGGCGAGCACCGCCGGGACCGGCCCGCCGTAGCCGCCGAAGAGTTCGTGCAGCCGGGCGACCGGGTCGGCCGGGGTGACCGTGCCGGCCTCGTCGGCGTAGCAGTACAGCCGACCCGCGCCGAGCGGCACCACCTGGAAGCCGGCACGCTGGCCGAGCAACGCCGTCCAGTTCGCGACGTAAGGGCCGTCGCGCACCACTCCCCGGTAGACCACCTGACCCGCGGGGCGGGGCGGACCGCCGAGTGCGGCCAGGGCACGGACCGCCGAGCGGGGGCCGTCGGCACCGATCACCAGGTCGTACTCGCCGCCGGTGCCGTCGGTGAAGGTGACCGCGACCCCGGCGGGCAACAGCTCGACGGTGCTCACCTCGGCGCCGTGCCGGACCGCGCCCCCCGCACCGCTGAGCAACACCTGGTAGAGGTCACGGCGGGGCAGCGCCCGGCACTCGCCCACCCCGGCCCAGAGCGCGTCGAGGTCCACCTCGCAGAGCGGATCGCCGGCGGCGTCGAGGAAGCGCTGGCGGCGGATCACCTGCCCGAGCGGGCGGACCGGGCCGTCGAGGTCCAGCCGGCGCAGCGCCCGAGCCGCGTTGCCCGGCAGGTAGAGACCGGTGTCGGCGAGTTCGTTCGGGGGCAGCTTCTCGGTGACGTCCGGCCGGAATCCCGCCAGGCGCAGCGCCCGGGCGACGGACAGCCCGGCGATGCCCGCGCCGACGACGAGGATGCGCAGGGGAGAGGCACCCATGGTGGTGTACGCCTCCGGAGGGGATCGGCACGCGTTGAAGGCAAGACACTACTCCGCGCGATCGGGGCACACCAGAGCCGATGATCCCGACACCCGACACGTGCCGGGCTGGACAGAAAGTTGTTCAGCCAGCTGAACGCCGTTCGATCGAAGAACGCTCATCGGCCGGATGTCGTTCGTCTCACTACAGTGACGGCGTGACGACGGACGAGTCATACCGGTCGGTCAAGTCGGCGGGTCGGGCGCTGGACGTGCTGGAGGCGCTGGCCGCCCCGGCCGGCCCCCGGTCGCCAGTGGAGCTGAGCCGGGCGCTGGGCATCCCGAAAAGCAGCCTGCACGCCATCCTGCGGACCCTGCTGGACCGCGAGTGGGTGGCCGTGGACGCGAGCGGGACCCGCTTCTCGGTGGGGTTGCGGGCACTGGAGGTCGGCGCCGCGTTCCTCGCCGGCGCCGACGCCGCCGCCCTCTACGACGTGACCCTGGACCGGCTGGCCGAGTTCTCGGGCGAGACGGTCCAGCTCTACCGCCTCGACCGCGGCTCGGTGGTGCTGCTCGCCCGGCGGGACTCGGCGCACATCGTCCGGCCGGTCTGCGCGGTGGGGCGTCGACTGCCCGCGCACGCCACCGCAGCCGGCAAGGCGCTGCTCGCCGCCCGGACCGACGAGGAGGTCGACCGGCTGCTCCAGTGGCCGCTGCCGGCCGTCACCGGTCGCACGGCCACCACACCGGAGGCGCTCCGGGCCGAGCTGGCCACCGTGCGGCGGCGGGGCTGGGCCGAGGAGTGGGAGGAGTGCAGTCCGGGGCTGGCGGCGGTGGCGGTGGCCGTACCACTGCGGGAGCCGGCGGTGGACGCGATCACGGTGGCCGCGCCGGTGGACCGGCTGGGGCCGGAGGCGCGGACCCGGCTGGCGGCGGTGCTGCGGGAGACGGCGGTCCAGACCCGGACGGCCCGCGCCCTGCTCGCGCCCAACCGATAGGACGAGGTTCACATGGGCGGACACGATCACCGTGCAACTTAACCGGTTCAGTTGCGCCTTAGTTTCAAGTATGTAAATGTGTGCGAGACCATGGGAGCGCTCCCGGTCGCATCCGAGACAGGTCCGGCGCCCCTCGCGCCGCAGCCAAGGAGCATCATGAAGCGTCCATTGCGGGCCCTCGCCGCCGCCGGCCTCCTGGCCGCCGGCTCACTCGTCGCCGTCGCCCTCGGCGGCGGCACCGCCTCCGCCGACACCCAGATCTGCGAGCCGTACGGCTCGACCGTCATCGGCGGCCGGTACGTGGTGCAGAACAACCGCTGGGGCACCAGCGCCCAGCAGTGCATCAACGTCACCGGCACCGGCTTCAGCATCACCAGCCAGCAGGGCTCCGCGCCGACCAACGGCGCACCGGTGTCGTACCCGTCGATCTTCGTCGGCTGTCACTACACCAACTGCTCGCCGGGGACCAACCTGCCGGTCCAGGTGAAGTCGATCAGCAGCGCCCCGGCCAGCATCTCCTACAACTACGTCAGCGGCGCGACCTACGACGCCGCCTACGACATCTGGCTCGACCCGTCGCCGAAGCGGGACGGCGTCAACCAGATGGAGATCATGATCTGGTTCAACCGGCAGGGCCCGATCCAGCCGATCGGCTCGGCGGTGGGCAGCACCAACCTGGCCGGACGCACCTGGGAGGTGTGGCGCGGCAACAACGGCGGCAACAACGTCATCTCGTACGTCGCGCCGTCGGCGATCCCGAGCCTGAGCTTCAACGTCCTGGACTTCATCGCCGACACCCGTAACCGTGGGGCGATCACCAACGACTGGTACCTGACCAGCATCCAGGCCGGCTTCGAGCCGTGGCAGGGCGGCGCCGGGCTGGCCGTCACCAACTTCTCGCAGAGCGTCAACACCGGCGGCACCCCGCCCACCACCACCCCACCGACCACGACTCCGCCGACCACCACCCCACCCACCACGCCCCCGGCGACCGGCGGATGCGCGGTGAAGTACACGTCGAACTCGTGGAACAGCGGCTTCACCGCCGACGTGACCATCACCAACCGGGGCTCCAGCACCATCAACGGCTGGGCCCTGACCTACAACCTGCCCAGCGGCCAACAGGTCACCAACGCCTGGAACGCCACCGTCACCCAGAGCGGAGCCGCGGTGACCGCCCGCAACGTCGCCTTCAACGGCACCCTCGCCCCCGGCGGCACGGCGACCTTCGGCTACCAGGGCACGCTGAACGGCACGTACTCGACGCCGACCAGCTTCTCGCTCAACGGCGTCGCCTGCTCCCGCACCTGACCCACCACCACTCACCCACCCACCCGTACCCCTGCCCCGGCGGGTCACGCCCCACCGATCTGGGACAGTTGCTGTTCGTGGCGAACGGCAACTGTCCCAGATTCGCGGGGCCAGGCCGGGCCGGGCCGGGAGGGGCGGGGCGCGCGGGGGGTCAGGAACCCAGGGCGTCGATGTCGCGCATCTCCTCGGCGGTCAGCGAGAACTCCCAGATGTCGGCGTTGACGCGGATGCGTTCCGGGGTGACCGACTTCGGGATCACCACGATCTCGTGGTCGATGTGCCACCGCAGCACCACCTGGGCCGGGGAGACGTCGTGCGCGGCGGCGATCCGGGTCAGCACCGGGTCGGCCAGGTCGCTGGTCTTGAACGGGCTGTAGCCCTCCAGCACGATCCCCCGGTCCTTGTGCTCGGCGTGCCGCTGCCGGTCGTACAGCGCCGGGCTCCAGCGGATCTGGTTGACCGCCGGGTTCTCCTCCGTCGCCTGGATCAGCTCGTCGAGCTGGGCGGTGGCGTAGTTGCTCACCCCCACCGCCCGGGTGAGGTTCTCGTCCCGGGCGGCCAGCAGTTCGCGCCACATCGGGATGCTGTCCGACGGCGACGACGGCGGCCAGTGGATCAGCCAGAGGTCGACGTGGTCCGTGTCCAATGCCCGCAGGCTCGCCTCGATCGTCTCGCGTTCCCGGCCGACCCGGTCCGGTGGCAGCTTGGTGGTGATGAAGACGTCCTCCCGGCGCAGCCCGCTCTCCCTGACCGCCCGGCCCACCTCCTCCTCGTTGCCGTACATCGTGGCGGTGTCGAGGTGCCGGTAGCCGGCGTCCAACGCGGCCAGCACGGCGTCGTACCCGGCCCGGCCGGTGGCCTGCCAGGTGCCGAAACCGAGCAGCGGCATCCGTACGTCGCCGGGGAGCAGGGCGGTGGGTTGGTCGAGGTCCATGACGACCGTTCTACCCGTGATCGCCCCGGACATGCCGGGCATCCGGCGAAGCGGCGCGGGTTGCCGGACAATGCCGGTGCTGGGTATCGACGCGGGTTGACGGCGAGGAGCATCGTGTACCTGACCCACCTGGAGTGCCCCCGCTGCGGGAGGGAGCACGACGCGGACGCGCTCACCAACCTCTGTGACTGCGGCTCGCCGCTGCTGGTCCGCTACGACCTGGCCGCGGTGGCCGCCGCGGTGACGCCGGAGCGGTTCGGGTTGCGCCCGGCCGACCTGTGGCGCTACCGGGAGGTGCTGCCGGTGGCCGACGAGCGACACGTCACCACGTTGGGCGAGGGGTGGACGCCGCTGTTGCGCGCCCCGGCGTACGGCCACGAGATCGGCATCTCCGACCTGATCGTGAAGGACGAGGGGTTGACCCCGACCGGGTCGTTCAAGGCACGGGGGGCGGCCGTCGGGGTGAGCCGGGCCCGGGAGTTGGGCGTGCGGCGCATCGCCATGCCGACCAACGGCAACGCCGGGGCGGCCTGGGCGACGTACGCGACCCGGGCCGGGCTGGACTCGACCATCGTGATGCCGCTGGACGCGCCGGCCATCTGCCGCCGCGAGTGCGTGGCCGCCGGAGCCGACCTGCGTCTGGTGGACGGGTTGATCGGCGATGCCGGGCGCTGGGTGGCGGAGCTGGTGGCCGGGTCGGGCGGCGCGATCTTCGACGCCGGCACGCTGCGCGAGCCGTACCGGTTGGAGGGCAAGAAGACGATGGGGTACGAGATCGTCGAACAGCTCGGCTGGCAGGTGCCCGACGTGATCATCTACCCGACCGGTGGCGGGGTGGGCCTGATCGGCATCCACAAGGCCCTGCACGAGCTGCGGGAGTTGGGCTGGGTGGGTGACAAGCTGCCCCGGCTGGTGGCCGTGCAGTCGACCGGCTGCGCGCCGATCGTCCGGGCGTTCGCCGCCGGTGAGGACCGGGCCCGACCGTGGGCCGACGCGCACACGGTGGCGTTCGGGATCACCGTGCCGGCCCCGCTGGGCGACGAGCTGATCCTGGCCGCGCTGCGGGAGAGCAGCGGGACCGCGCTCGCCGTCGACGACGCGGAGATCCTGGCCGACCTGCGGGACTTCGCCGCCCGGGAGGGCCTGCTGCTCTGCCCGGAGGGGGCGGCCTGCCTGACCGCTGCCCGACAGCTGCGGGCCGGTGGCTGGATCAGGGCCGACGAGCGGGTGGTGGTGCTGAACACCGGGTCGGGGCTGAAGTACCCGGAGACGGTGGACGTCTCCGGCGTACCCGTGCGGTAAGGGCCGGACCGGCACCCGCCACCGCGCGAATCGACGCCGCACCGATCAGGACGTGGTCGGATCGGTCAGCCGCCAGGCCGCATTGATCAGCCCGATGTGGGACAACGCCTGCGGAGTGTTGCCCAGCTGCGCCCCGGTCCGCGGGTCCAGCTGCTCGGCGAACAACCCGACGTCGTTGGCGTGCCCCAGCACCTGCTCGAACAGCCGCCGTGCCCGCTCCCGCTCCCCCGTCAGCACCAGGCACTCCACCAGCCAGAACGAGCAGAGCACGAAACCCTCCGGGTCGGCGCTCCACCGCCGGAGAAGGCCGTCGCCGCCGCCCAGCTCCCGCTCGATCGTCGCGATGGTCGCCCGCATCCGGGGGTCGGTGGCCGGCAGGAAGCGCACCATCGGCAGCAGCAGCGCCGAGGCGTCCAACTCCGCCGACCCGAACGCCCCGGTGTACGCACCGACCCGGTCGTTCCAGCCCTCGCGCAGCACGGTGGCCCGGATCTCGTCCCGGATCGCCGCCCAGCGCGGCACGTCCGCCTCGCCGGCGAGGCGGGGGGCCAGCATGACCGCCCGATCCAGCGCCACCCAGCACAGCACCTTGGACAACAGGTAGTGCCGCTCGACGTCCCGGGTCTCCCACATCCCCCGGTCCGGCAGCCGCCAGGTCGACGCCACCTGCTCGGCCAGCCCGACCACCATCTCCCGCAGCTCCACGTCGAAGGTGTCCCCCAGGTAGTCGCGCAGCTGCCAGACCGCCAGGACCACCTCACCGGGCACGTCGAGCTGCCGTTGCTGCCAGGCGTCGTTACCGATCCGCACCGGCCGGCTGCCCGCGTAGCCGCGCAGCTTGGCGGCCTCGTGCTCGGAGACGTCCCGCTCCCCCTCCAGCCCGAACAGCACCGGTACCGGATCGTCGCCCACCCGACCGATCGAACGGGCGGCCCAGGCGAAGAGCCGGCCGGCCTCGTCCGGGCAGGCGGCCACCCAGAACGCGCGCATGGTCAACGAGAAGTCGCGCAGCCAGGAGAACCGGTAGTCGTAGTTGAGGTCCCCGCCGATCCGCTCCGGCAGCGAGGTGGTGAGCGCGGCGGCCACCGCGCCGCTGGGGGTGTAGGTCAGCCCGGTCAGCACGGTCGCGCTGTGCCGCACCTGCGTCGGGTAGCTCCCGGTGTACCGGTGGGTCTCCCGGTACGCCTCCCAGGCCCGTGCCGTGTCGGCGAGCGCGGCCACCGGGTCCAGCCGCGCCGGCCGCCCGCCGTACGCCGACGCGTACGCCAGGTCGAAGCCGACGCGCTCCCCGGCCGCCACCTCGAACTCGTGCCGGACCGCGTCACGGTCGGCCCGCAGCCGTGACCCGGTGCCGCGCAGGGTCAGGGTGACCGGGCCGGCGGCGGCCAGCACCGCACCGTCGTCCTGCTCGTGCAGGTACGGGGTGAGCAGGCCGTACTCCGGTCGGGGGCGAAGTTCGAGGCCCATCCGGACCCGTCCACTGAGCCCCTCGACCACCCGGAGCAGCACGGCCGGCGAGTTCCTCCCCAGTTCGTGTCCCCGGGCGCCCGGCTCGGCGGCGAGCGCGTCGGTCACCGCGACGCTGCCCTGCGGGGTGTGGTGCACGGTGCGCAGCACCAGCGTGTCCGGCAGGTACGCCCGTTCCACCCGGCCGGGGGCCAACGGCGCGATCCGCCAGTGCCCGGCGTCCGGGTCCACCACCCGGCCGAAGACCGACGGCGCGTCGAACCGGGCCGGGCACCACCAGTCGACCGAGCCGTCCCGGGCGACCAGCGCCCCGGAGCGGCAGTCGGAGAGGAACGCGTAGTCCGCGATCGCCGGCTGGTGCACCCGGGCCGGATACCCGGCTCCGACCCGTTCAGGCCGGCTCCCGCTGGTCCGCTCCTGGCGAGGAAGGGCACCCCTGCTGCACGAACGCGCCGAGCAGGGGTGCCCCTCCAGGCCGGGTACGGCCAGGGTGGCGGGTCAGGACGTCGGCGGTTCGTCCTGACCGGCGGCCTCCGCCGCGTCGGCCTCCTCCTTGGTCCGGTGCACCACCTGGTCGGCGTGCTCCGGCGGGCCGTAGACGGTGTAGAGGACCAGCGGGTTGGGCCCGGTGTTGACGAAGTTGTGCTTCGTTCCGGACGGCACCACCACCAGGTCACCCTGGGCGACCTCGCGGGTCTCCCCGCCGACCCGGGCCTCACCGGTGCCGCTGACGAAGGTCAGGATCTGGTCGATCCCGTCGTGGACCTCCTCGCCGATCTCGCCGCCCGGCGGAATGGTCATGATCACCAACTGGGTCTTCTCGCCGGTCCAGAGCACCCGGCGGAAGTCCGGGCTCTTCTGGGCGACCGTCGCGATCGTGAAATGCTCCATGTGCCGCTCATACCCGCAACGGCGACGGATCACGCCGCGCCGTGCAGATGGTGGAATTCCCCACCCGCTCAGGTTTGCGTGTCGCGGGAACGGGCATCGAGCACTCCGACCGGCGCGACGAGCGGACCGGTCGAACCAGGTCCCCGCTGGCGTACCGCCAGATGGCTGCGGTGGTGGGAGACGGTCGGAGCGCGGCGACGGACGACCAGCGGGTCGGACGGCGCCGTGCGCCCGTCCTGGTCACCGGGCGGCGCAGGTCAGCACCGTCGGGGGTTGGTTGTCGCCGGTGACGACGAGCCCCCAGCTGGTGGTCGCACCGGGGCCCAGGTTCCCGTTGTAGTTGGCGTTGGTGGCGGTGACCTGCCGGCCGGACTGGCTGACCGTGGCATTCCAGGACGAGGCGACCTGTTGTGCGCCGGCGAAGGTGAGCGTGTTGGTCCAGCCGGTGACGGCGTTGGCCCCGGTGTTGCGGACGGTCACCTCCGCCTGGAAGCCGCCCGACCAGGAGCTGACCACCCGGTAGCCGGCCGAGCAACCGGTCACCGGTGCCGGCGTGCCGGTGGGAGTGCCGGTCGGGGTCACCGTGGGGGTGGCCGTCGGCGTCACTGTCGGCGTGGCCGTGGGGGTGGCCGTCGGCGTTGCGGTGGGCGTGGGGGTGGGGCCGTCGGAGGTGGTGTAGTCGACCCGGGTGTACGCCGCCGAACACGTGCCGCCGCAGGAGGCGGGCAGCGCGAACCGGTAGACCCGACCGTTGTTGATCAGCGTGCCGGCCGCGTCGCGTACCCGGATCTGGAAGTCGGTGCCCCCGGAGGCGGTCGCCCCGATCACGTACGACTGCCCCATGTCGCTGTTCATCGTGGCGGCCGTCCACACCCCACCGGCCAGGTACTCCACCCCGTGGATGCCGTTGGCCAGGTGCGAGACGGCGATCGCCGGCCAGTACCGCTGCGCGCCCCGCATGAAGCCGATCCGGATGTCCCCCGAGTAGTTCGGTGCGGGCACGAACGACCAGGAGACGTGCCGGTTGTTCCAGTGGGTGGGGTTCATGTCCCCCACCGGCGTCCCGCCCTTGACGAACCGGTTGAGCGAGGCGGTGGAGAGGTCCAGGTGGTACGGATCGTCACGACACCAGGCGTTGCCGTCGCCGCAGCTGTCCGCCACCACCATGGTGAGGGTCGCGCCGTTGTAGGCGTCGGCGGTCCACGATCCGTTGCGGCAGAACGGCTGGCCGGGTGCGCCGTCGTTGACGCCGGTGCAGTAGTCGCCGACGGTGACCTGGACGAAACGGCCGCAGTTGAGGCCGTTGTTCCACAGCCCGATCTTGGCCGCCTGGCTGGCCGGGATCGGCCGGGTCGGGTACGAGGAGTAGTCGCCGGGCAGGTCGTAGGCGTTGAGCGCGACGAAGTCCGGCGCGTCCAGCTCCGCCTGGGGCAGGCCACAGCCGCCGTACGGGGCGCCGAGGCCGTCGAAGTGGGTGGCGTTGCCGGTGACCGGGGTGGTCGGCTCGGGTACCGCGAGGGCCTGGGCGGGCAGCGGGACGGCCAGCAGCAGCGCGGCGGCGGCGGTCAACGCCGCGAGCAGGCCGGCACGGTGACGCGACGATGTCATGAGGGGTACGCCTTCCGGGCAGGATGGAGCGGGGACATGGCCTTCGGATGCCCTTCCACGCCCGGCGTACCGCCCACCCATGCCACCACCGACGCCGACCACTGTCAATGCCCGCATCATGCGATTGCCGTTCACCTCTGTGACGGGGGCGGCCGGCTCGGTAGATTGAGGTATGGTGCCCGCCTCCGGGGGTCGGGTGGCGGGACCGGTCTACCGCCCCATCCTCACCAGCAGACGCGGTGAGTTGGAGGCGCTGGGTCATCTGGACAGCGCCGCGGCTCCCCTGGTCGCCCCCGTCCTCGACGTGTCCCCGGCCGACACCGGCCTGCCCGAACTGCTGGGCCGGCTGCCCGCCGGACTGGTGCCGGCCGTCGACGTCCGCGCGCTGCCCGACGGGCCGGACGGCGAGTTGGCCCGGTGGGGCGTACCGGTGCTGCCGGTGATCGGGTTGACGTGCGGCGAGGGGCGGTTGGTGGCGCACGGCGCGGCGTGCCGGGCGTACGGCCGGGGGGCGGTGGTCCGGTTGCAGGTCGGCCGGGACCGAGCCGGACCGGACGCCACCACGACGGCGGTGGAGCGGGTGTGGCGCTGGACCGGGTTGGTCCCGGAGCAGTGCGACCTGCTGGTCGACGCCGGTGACGTGTGTTGCCCGGCCGACCTGCGCCTCGCCGAGCCCCGGGTGCGCCGGCTGGTGGACTGGGCCCGCCGCAACGCCTGGCGCAGGGTGACCGTGGCGGCCGGCGGGATGCCGCCGTCGCTGTCCCGGCTGCGCACCGACGAGCCGGTGCGGGTGGACCGGTGGGACTGGCTGTTCTGGCGTCGGCTGGCCGACCTGGGCGTGGGCTATGGCGACTACGGAGTGGTCCCCGCCCCACCGGGCGACGTGGAGCCGGGCGACCGGCTACCCACCGTGCGGTACACCGCCGAGGACGGGTGGTGGATCTACCGCTGGTCGCGGCGGGGTGGCCGGGGCGACGAGCGCTTCGCCGACCTGTGCCGCACGCTGGTCACCGCACCGCACTGGCCGGCCGCCGGGGCGGGCTTCTCCTGGGGCGACCACGAGTTGCTGCGTCGGGCCCGCCGGGTGACCGGCGCGGGCTCACCGGCGAACTGGACGGCGTGGAGCACGTCGCACCACCTGGCGCACGTGGTGGCGGCGTTGACCGGCCCGGTCGACGGGCATCGTCGGGGCCCGCCTGCGGGCGTCGAGGACCGGGACGGGTTCACCCGTCCGCACCGGGGCGGGGAGCACTGGCGGGCCCGCTGATCAGGTCACTCCAGCTCGGTGAAGCCGAACTGGACCACGCCCTCGTCGTCGACGGAGGCGTCCACGGAGCTGTCGTTGAGCAGCTCGGCGGCCTCGGAGTCGAGGAAGATGCGCGCCCCCTCGGTGTCGACGACCTGGTCACCCTGCGCCGGCACGGGCACCAGCTCGATGGTGAGCGCGCCGGCCTCGGTGTCGGCGGCGATCCGCAGCCCACCGTCCTGGGCGACGTCCTGCTGGGCCGCGAGGTCACGGATCACGAGCACGGCGTTGTCGGTCATGGTGAGCATGGTGGGACTCCTCGGGATTCTCGGGATCGGACGTCGCGCGACGACAGATGCGCGCTCCCTGCGGCGAACCGGTGCTCGCCGGGCGATTCGGGGCGCCTCGCGCGGCCCTCCCCACCCACGGTGCCCGCTGCCCGAGGCTTCGTCAAATAGAGCAGCATCTGTCGAACTCCCGCCGAACATTCACATTTCCGCACCTGAGCTTCCTGATCATTCATACGCTGGGCGCATGGACGCTGCCAGACGGTACGCCGCCGAGCTGCTCGGTTCCCTGCTGCTGATCTTCTTCGGGGTGGGCAGCACGGTCTTCGCCCGGGTGCAGGGCGGGGTGGTGGTCGTGGCCCTGGCCTTCGGGTTCGTCCTGGTGGCGCTGGTGTACGCGATCGGTCCGCTCTCCGGCGCCCACCTCAATCCGGCGGTGACGTTGGGGGTGCTGCTCTCCGGCAAGATCTCCGTGATCGGCGCGGTCGCGTACTGGGTCGCGCAGTTCGTCGGGGCGACGGTGGCGAGCTTCGTCATCTGGGGGCTGGTCCGCTGGGGCGGTGTGGCCGACCAGACCGGGGCGTTGGGCACCAACGGCTACGGCGTGCACATCAACCGGGGTGGGGCGGCGGTGTTGGAGACCATCCTGACGTTCCTGTTCGTGCTGGTGGTGCTGGTGGTGACGAGCCGGGTCGAGCACGCCGGTTTCGCCGGCCTGGCGATCGGCCTGGCGCTGGCTGCGGCACTCCTGGTGGGGATCACCCTGGACGGCACCTCGGTCAACCCGGCCCGGTCGTTCGGCCCGGCCCTGTTCGAGGGCGGCACGGCACTGCGGCAGCTGTGGGTGTTCATCGTCTTCCCGCTGCTCGGCGGGGCGTTGGCCGCGCTGGTCGCCCCGCTGCTGGTGAAGCGGAGCGCGCACTTCCGGGCCGAGCCCGACGCGCCCGATCCGGCCGCGCCGAACCCGACCTGAGCGCACCGACGGACCGACCCGATCGGGCACCGGCGCCGGCTCCCGACCCGGCCGGACGGTACGGAGAAATCCTACGGCGTTGAGGCTTGCCTGACGGAAATCTTCGTGACAGCGTCAGCGCATGCATCGCCGTCTCTTCCCCCGGACGCTGGCGCTGGTGGCACTGGTCGCCACCGTGGCCGCCGCCGGTGCGCTCCCGGCCACCGCCGAGTCACCCACCCCGGCGGCCACCCGGCTGCACGCCACCATCGACGCCATCCTCGCCGACGCCCGGCTGGAAGGGGCACAGGCCGGGGTGGTCGTGGCGGACGCCGCCACCGGCCGGACCCTCTACGACCGCAACGGCGACCGCCGGCTGGTGCCCGCCTCCAACACCAAGCTGCTGACCTCGACGGCTGCCCTGGCACTGCTCGGCCCCGGGCACCGGTTCACCACCGACACACTCACCGACGGCCGGCGTCGGGCCGGGCTCGTCTCCGGCAACCTCTACCTGCGCGGCGGCGGCGACCCGACGATGCTGGCCGCCGACTACGACGCGCTGGCCGCCCAGGTCGCCGCCGACGGGGTACGGATGGTGACCGGCTCCCTGGTCGCCGACGACACCCGTTACGACAGCACCCGGCTCGGTCCGGAGTGGGCCTGGGACGACGAGTCCTACTACTACGCGGCCCAGGTCTCCGCGCTGACGGTGGCACCGGACGCCGACTACGACGCGGGCAACGTCATCGTGCGGGCCGCCCCGGCGGGCACGGTCGGGGCGAAGCCGGTGGTCACCATGACCCCACCCAACGGGTACCTGCGGATCGACAACCGGGCCGAGACGACCGCCGACGGTGAGACGACGCTCTCGTTCGAGCGGACGCACGGCGGCAACACCATCGTGGTCACCGGCCGGATCGCGGTCGGTGCCGAGCCGACCAGCGACTGGATGACCGTCTGGGAGCCCACCGGCTACGCCGCCGCCGTCTTCCGCGACGCGCTGCGCCGGCACGGGGTGCGGGTGCTCGGCCCGACCGTGCTCGGCCGGGCCACCCCGGCGGACGCCACACCGGTGGCCCGACACGACTCGATGCCCCTGGCCGAGCTGCTGGTGCCCTTCCTGAAGCTGTCCAACAACGGGCACGCCGAGGTGCTGACCAAGGAGATCGGGCGGGTGATCTCCGGTTCCGGCAGTTGGCCGGCGGGGCTGACGGCGATCAGCGAGTACGTCGCCGACGCCGGAGTGGACACCGGCACCCTGCGCCAACTCGACGGCTCCGGGCTGTCCCGGCGCAACCTGATCCCGGCCGACGAGTTCGTCGCACTGCTCGCCGCCGTCCGCCGGGAACCCTGGTTCGACACCTGGTACGCGGCCCTGCCGATCGCCGGCAACGCCGAGCGCCTCGTCGGCGGCACCCTGCGCAGCCGGATGCGCGGCACGGCGGCGGCGAACAACGTGCACGCCAAGACCGGAAGCCTGACCGGGGTGTCCGGCCTCTCCGGCTACGTCACCGACGCCGACGGCCGGATGCTGGTCTTCTCGGTGGTGTTCAACAACCACCTGACGTCGTCGGTCAAGGAGTTGGAGGACCAGATCGCCATCGCGTTGGCCTCCTACCGTGAGCGGGACGGCGGCACGGCCCGAGCGACGCCTCCGGTGGCCCCGGAGTCACCCCGGACGCCCGAGGGCGGGGAGTGTTCCTGGGTCAAGCCGATCGTCTGCTGAGCACTACCCCGGCACCGGCCGCAGCCGGCCCACCCGGACGGGCCCACCCCGGGTGGGCCCGCACCGGTCGCGGCGGGGTCAGCGCCGTTGCAACACCACCACCGGGATCTCCCGGTCGGTTTTGGTCTGGTACTCCTCGTAGGCCGGCCAGATGCCGGTCATCGTCGACCACATCCGCGCCCGTTCCGCCGGCTCGGCGGTGCGCGCCCGGACGGCGAACGTCTCCGCGCCGACCTGCACCTCCGCCTCGGGATCGTCGAGCAGGTTGAGGTACCAGGCGGGGTGCTGGGGCGCACCACCCTGGGAGGCGACGACCAGGTAGTCGTCGCCGTCCCGGCCGTAGATGAGCGCGGTACGGCGCAGTTTGCCACTGCGCCGCCCCCGGGTGGTCAACAGCAACGTCCACACGCCCGGCTGCCACTCGTGCCCCTCGACGCCACCGGTCTCGACGTACCGCCGGATGTGGTCGGCGACCCAGCCCTCGGGGCTGTCCAGCACCTGCTCGTTGGTCGACATCTGTGCCTCCAGCTAGCTCGTGGTCGTCGCCGTGGCCACGCTATCCCGGCATCGACCCCCGAAGGCGGCAACCGGCTCAACCCACCGCTGCCGCTTGCAGGTTCACGTTGCCACAGCTGTTGTTGAAGGTCCCCTCGACGGTCCAATTGATCAGCACCTTCTCGCCCCGGGGCACCCGGAACCGGATGACGAACTGGGTGGTGTGGGTGGTGTGCGGGTCCTCCAACCGCATCGTGCGGGTCGGCCCGCCGGTGGAGAGCCGCACGTCCAGCCGCCCCTGGGCCATCCACAGCCCGGCGAAGAGGTGCACCGTACGCAGTTCGCCGCTGCCCGCCACGGCCAGCGCGAAGCCGTTCCCGACGCCGCAGACGAACACACCGGTGCCGGTGGCGTCGACGGCCGGCGCCGGAACCCCGTTCCGCCAGGCGAACAGTTCGGGGTTGGTGTCGTACCGGTCGCGTGCGCCCCGGCCGCCCTCGTCCCGGATCTCCCCGGTGCCGCCGTCCTTGCGGACCAGGGTCTCCGGGCGGTTCAGCCCCCAGTGGACCCAGTCCCGGGTGCCCAGCCCGGTCAGGTCCACCTCGGCGGGCACCTCGGCCCGGGAGACGCTGAGCGTCGACGCCGCCGGCGATGCGGCCGGTGAGGTGGCGGGGGTCGACGGGACGCCAGGTGTCGGCGACGGGGTCCGCTCCCGGGGCTGCAACCCGGGCGTGACGATCCCGGTCTCGGCCGGCTCACCCGACCCCACCACGCCGGTCGGGTAACCGGCCGGGGTGGGCGCACCGGCCGGCAGCACCGCGTCCGACTCCGGTGGCGGGTCCGCGTCCGGCCCGAGGTACGTCACCAGCGCCGCGAGGCAGGCCAGGGCCGCCACCGCCTCGATCGCCCAGCGGCGACGTTGCCGACGTCGGGCCTCCCGCCGCTGCGCGATGCGCGTCGTCGGGCCCGGCCCGATCCGCCAGGTCTCTTGGTCGTTCACGTATGTCCCACTCCCCAGCCCGACGCCCGCGACCGGTCGGGGAGGGGTTCGGTCGCCGCGTGAGCGTTCTCACGTTTTCATTCCAGGGCCGGAACACGCCATACGCCAGCGGGTGGGCGTTTCCAGTTTGTTACCAAGTGGGCCCGATGGAAAGTTTGCTGCCTATTGCCGACGCCCAGGTCAACCCCATGATGGCGTGGAGATCAACCGAGCGGCGGGCCGGTCAGCGAATTTCGAAACCCAGCGACTGCGCCAGCACCATCGCCTGCTCCAGGTCGATCACCGCGCCGGCCCGCTCGACCGCCGTCGGGTCCAGCGCGGTGAGGTCGCTGCCCCGCAGATCGGCACCGGTGAACCGCACCGCGTGCAGCTGCGCTGCCGAGAGGTCCACCCGGGCCAGGGTCGCGCCGGTGAGGTTCGCCCCGGTCAGGTCGACCTCACGCATCCGTACGTCGGCGAGGTGCGCGCCGCGCAGGTCGGCACCGGGCAGCCCGACGAACGACCAGTCCCCGCCGGACACCCGCAGCGGACGCAGCTCGCACTGGTCGAACGTGCTGCCGACCAGCTTGCAGCCGGTGAACTCGGCCTCGAACAGGTTGCACTTGCGGAACACGCAGCGGACGAAGGCCGAGTCGATGTGCCGGGAGGCGTTGAACGACACCGCGCCGAAGGTGCACTCGGTGAACGAGGCACCGCGGCTGACCGCCTCGGTCAGGTCGACGTCGGAGAAGACGCAGCGGACGAAGTGCCGGTCCACCAGTTCCTCGGCGTACCAGTCGGTGCGGCGGAACGTCTCGTCCTCGGTGGTCTCCGGCATCGCCCCACCCTATGTGCGACCACCGACACCGCCGCCGGACCTTCCGTCCGGCGCGTACCGGCTAGTAGGTTCGGCGGCGTGAGTGTGGCACGCAGCAGCGATCCGGACCGCGTCGGCTTCGATCCCGCCCGGCTGGCGCGGATCGACGAACACTTCGGCCGCTACGTCGACGACGGGCGGCTGGCCGGCTGGCAGGTCGTGGTCACCCGCCGCGGCGAGGTCGCCCACTCCTCGGTGTACGGGCTGCGCGACGTGGAGGCGGGCACCCCGGTCGAGCCGGACACCATCTGGCGGATCTACTCGATGACCAAGCCGATCACCTCGGTCGCGGCGATGATGCTGTGGGAGGAGGGCCGGTTCGAGCTGAACGACCCGATCAACCGGTGGCTGCCGGAGTTCGCCGACGTCCGGGTCTTCGACAAGGGCTCGGCGCTCAAGGCGTACACCGTGCCGGCGGTCGAGCCGATCCGGGTCTGGCACCTGCTCACCCACACCTCCGGGCTGACCTACGGCTTCGCGCAGACCTCGGTGGTCGACGCGCTCTACCGGGCGGCCGGCTACGACCTCGGCGTCCCGCCGGGGCTGGACCTGGCCGGGGCCACCGCCGGGATGGCGACCCTGCCGCTGCTGTTCCAACCCGGCACCGGCTGGAACTACGGCGTCTCCACCGACGTGCTCGGCCGGCTCGTCGAGGTGGTCTCCGGGCAGAGCCTGGACGACTTCCTCACCGAACGGATCCTCGCCCCGCTCGGCATGACCGACACCGGATTCTGGGTCGACCCGGCGGACGCCAAGCGGCTCGCCGCCCTCTACACCCCGCACCCGGGCACCGGCCGGGTGGTCCGCGCCGACCAGATCGGATCCGCCGCGCTGACCCGCCCGGAGTGCCTCTCCGGCGGCGGCGGGCTGGTCTCCACGGCCGCCGACTACCACCGGTTCACCCAGCTGCTGCTGCGCGGCGGCGAGCTGGACGGCGTACGACTGCTCGGGCCCCGGACGGTGCGCTACATGACCCGCAACCACCTGCCCGGCGGCAGCGACCTGGCGGCGTTGGAGCCGCAGGGGTTCGCCGAGACGGTGCTGGACGGCATCGGCTTCGGCCTGGGCTTCGCCGTGGTGCAGGACCCGGTGCCGGCCCGGGTGCCGAGCAGCGTCGGCGAGTACTACTGGGGCGGGCTGGCCAGCACCGCGTTCTGGGTCGACCCGGCCGAGGAGGTCACCGCGCTGCTCTTCACCCAGCTGATGCCGTCGAGCACCTACCCGCTGCGCTCGCAGCTGCGCCAACTGGTCTACGCCGCCCTGGTCGGCTGAGCCGTCGGGCCGCCGCCACCGGGGCGGCGTCCCGATCGCAGCTCAGATCAGTCGCTGGACACCCTTGGCCCGCACGGTCGCGGGACCGCCGGCCGACAGTCCGGAGACGAGGTACGCCCGGACGGTAGCGTCCGGGCGCACGGCCCACAGGTCCGGGATGCCGTCGGCGTTGATGTCCGCGACCGAGATCGTGGTGATCGCCGTGGCAGTGTTCCAGTTGCTGGCGACCCGGTACTGGGTGCGGGTCAGTGAGCCGGTGCCGTCACCGTTGTCGACCAGGGTGACACCGGTCCAGAGGAAGAGGTCACCGGTGGAGGCGTTGCGGAGGTACATCGCCACCCCGTTGGCCGTCTCGGTGCTGGCGATGGTCCAGTTCTGCCAGTCCGTGCCCTCGGTCGGGGTGGCGTCGGCCAACGCGACCGTGGTGAGGTAGCCGCCGGGCATCGGCAAGCTGGGGTGGTAGACCAGCCGGTGGCCGTTGGTGGCGTCGCCGGTGACCGAGATCAGATCCGGGTACTCCGTGCCGACCCCGTCGGCCCCATAGGCGTTGACCACCTGGAGCGGCACGTTGCCGTTGTCGTCGACGAGCTGATCGCTGACGACAGTCTGCTGGTTGCCGCTGTAGTACGGGTTGAGCATGGTGCCGTCGCCGGCCCCGCGGATGATGCTGGCGTCTCCGGCAGCGGGACCGCTCGGGTAGTAGGCGAGGAAGTCCTGCTGATCGCCGCCGAGGAAGCGCCCGGTGATCACCTGTGCGCCGTCGAACTCGGTGGGCGCGTTGGTGCCGCCGACGCCGTTGCCGCGCAGCCCGATGTTACTGGCCGGCGTCCCCACCCGACCGGTGCCGGCACCGGTCCGGCGGGACGTCAGGCCGGTCGCGGACCAGACGCCGGAGCCAAGGCCTGCGGTGCCGCCGACGGTGACCAGATCCGGTACGCCGTCGCCGTCGAGATCCCGGTCGACCGGGATCTCGACGGCGACCAGGGGCGTCGAGTGTCGACCGGCCGGTTCGGCCAGGGCGGGCGCGGCCGGCGCGGCGGCGAGGGCGAGGGCGGCCGGCGCGCTCCAGGCGAGCAGCCGGCGTGGGATGGAAAAGTGGGCCATGACGTCCCCCGTGGTTCGATGATCAAGAACGGACTCACCGTAGCCGATCCCCGCAACTCACCCCGTCCCGGCCGGATCGCCGGTTACCCCACCGGGCCGGCGGGCCGCTCCCTAGCCTGGACGTCATGAGCAACGTGGTGGTGTACGGCGCAGGGGGCACCGCGGGCTCGCGGATCGTCGCCGAGGCGGCCGGCCGGGGTCACCGGGTCACCGCGGCGGTCCGCCGCCCGGAGGCGGTCACCTGGCTGCCGCCCGGGGTGCCCGTGGTGACCGGGGACGTCACCTCGGCACACAGCGTCGCCGAACTGGCCCCGGACGCCGACGTGATCGTGGTGGCGGTCGGCGGCGGCGAGCGGGCGCTCTGGCGTACCGCGGCGGAGAACCTGGTCACGGTCCTGCGCGAGCTGCCCGCCCCACCCCGGGTGATCCACGTCGGCGGCGGTGCCACCCTGCTGACCCCGCGGGGCACCCCGTTCCTCGACGAGCCGGACTTCCCCGACGAGTACCGGGACGCGGCGCTCGGGCAGGCCGACGCCCTGACCCTGTACCGCTCCTCGGCCGACGGGGTGACCTGGACGTACGTCTCGCCGCCGCCGGTGGAGTTCCATCCCGGTGAGCGGACCGGCCGGTACCGCACCGGCACCGAGCACCCGGTCGCCGACGACCGGGGACGCTCGGTGCTCAGCTACGAGGACCTGGCCGTGGCGATCGTCGACGAGATCGAGGAACCACGCTTCGAGAACATGCGTTTCACGGCGGCGTACTGAACGGTGCCGTGGTGGTGTGGTGAGCGGCGACGCTACCGGTGGCGGCGTCCTCGCCGTACCGCCGGGGTCAGTCGGCGAGCCGGGCCGGGAAGCCGCCGGTGGCGATCGGACCCCAGCCCTCGACCGTGATCCGGATCAGCGACTTGCCCTGCGCCACCATGGCCGCCCGGTACTCGTCCCAGTCCGGGTGTTCGCCGGAGATGCTACGGAAGTACTCCACCAGCGGCTCCAGCGCGTCGGGCAGGTCGAGCACCTCGGCGGTGCCGTCGACCTGCACCCAGGGGCCGTTCCAGTCGTCGGAGAGCACGCAGGCGGAGACCCGGGGGTCACGGCGGATGTTGGCGATCTTGGCCCGTTTCGGGTAGCTGGAGATCACCAGCCGGCCGGCGGCGTCCACCCCGCAGGCGACCGGGGAGGACTGCGGCCGGCCGTCGGCCCGGGTGGTCATCAGCAGGACCCGGTGCCGGGGACGGACGAACTCGATCAGGGCGTCCCGGTCGACCCGGGTGTTGGTTGCGATGCTGCGTGCCATCCCCTGGTTCTACCAGGCCGGTCGGTCGGCGGCCCGGCCGGCGTCAGCCGGATCGGCCGTTCACCCGGCCCGGCACGGGCTGGGCCGGCACCCGGGGCCGGGCGGTGGGCCGCCAGGCGCGGCCGTTGGCGTAGATCACCCGGAAACCGAGGTACGCCGCGAGCGGCGCCCAGTGCGCCGAGCCCATCCGCAACTCGGCGGCGTTGTGCCGCTGGCCGTTGGCGAGCACGTCGAGCAGCACGGTCTCGAAGGCGGCCGACTCGACCCAGTCGACCTCGCGGGTGAAGCCGCAGATCAGGGCCGCGCCGGTGACGTCGAGGAAGTCGCGCAACGTGGCGTCGGAGGCACGCAGCACGGAGCAACTGCCGAAGTAGAGCCGCCGGCCCTCGCCCCGGCCGGCCATCCGCTCGGCGACGTCGGCCAACTCGACGGAGTCCCAGTCGGTGAGGCAGAGCCGGCTGGGCTCGCCGTGCATGGCGAAGAACCCGACCCGGTGGTCGGCGTACTGCTTGAGCAGCCAGCGGTCGAGGAAGTAGAACAGCTCGTCGCGGGTGGCGGCGTCCTTGTGGATGTAGCGGATGCGGCCGAGCCGTTCGAGCAGTTCGAGGGTGGGCAGCACGGACCCGCGCTCGTTGAGGTCGCGGTGCCACTGCCCCTCGACACAGAAGACCCCGCCCCGCGCCACGCCCACCTCCCCGACCCCGCCGGCCGGGACGACGTTACCGGGTCCGGGTCACGAACCCACATCACCCGACGCCCGGCTGTTCCTTCGGGGCACTTCGCCGGCGTCGGGAAATCCCTCGTCCGTCGTCCCGGGCTGGTACGACCTGACCGAATCGCAATTCGCCGCAATTCACAGGTGATACTCAGCTACCACCAACCGTGAGGACAATTCCCCTTTATCGCCACGAACCAGCCGGTCAGCTGTCAGGGTGGGAAATGGCAGGACGTCCCGCGCGATGGCCTGCTCACCGCCCCATTCACTCTCATTCGGGAGGACTCCGTGCGCAGGAACACTGTGAAGCGGGCACTCGTCGCGTTCGCCCTGGCCCTGCCGGGAGCCGCGATCGCCACGGTGGTCGCCGCGCCAGCGGCCCACGCCGACGGCTGCTACACCTGGAAACGCAACCTCTACCAGGGGCGCTCCGGCGACGACGTCCGCCAGTTGCAGATCCGGGTCGCCGGCTGGGCGGGCCGAGGGGGAATCGTCCGGATCGACGGGGACTTCGGCCCCGAGACCGCCGCCGCGGTCAAGCGCTTCCAGACCGCGTACGGGCTGCGCAGCGACGGCGTCGCCGGCCCGCAGACCTTCAACAAGCTCTACCAGCTGCAGGACAACGACTGCACGCCGGCCCACTTCAGCTACCGCGAACTCGACGACGGCTGCGGCAGGGGCGGGTGGAGCGGCGGCCCGCAGTCGGCCACCGACACCAAGGCCACCGCCGTGCGCACCATGTGGAAACTGGAGGCGCTCCGGCGCGGCCTGGGCGACCGGCCGCTCAACGTCACCAGCGGCTTCCGCGACTCCAACTGCAACAAGCAGGTCGGCGGGGCCTCGGACAGCCAGCACCTCTACGGCAACGCCGCTGACGTGACCTCGCCGCACAGGTCACTGTGCGAGATCGCCCGCGCCTCCCGCGACCACGGGTTCAGCGGCATCTACGGGCCCGGGTATCCCGACCACGACAACCACGTCCACGTGGACTCACGGCGGGAGAACAACCGGGACAAGTCGGCGAACCGCACCAGTTGGGCGGCCCCGGACTGCGGCGTCAGCACCGGACGCTGACCGACGACGAGACCGGGACCGGCCCGGCCCCACGGGATCTGGGGGGCCGGGCCGGCGTCAGGGCACCCGGGCGGGCGTACCCCCGCTCAGCTCGCCCGGGGCCAGCGCGGCGCGGTGGCGGGGGGTGCCACCGGCCGGGCGGGAACGCCGGAGCGCATCGCGGGCCGCATCCCCGCAGCGGTGGGCCGTACCCCGGGGGTGCCGGGGCGGCCGGCCTGACCACGGGCCGGGTAGCCGGCGACCGGGGCGGTCCGCGCCGGCGTCGCACCGGGCCGGGGGGTGGTGTACGTGAATGGGAAGGGCACGTGCACGAACGGGTTGCCGTGCCGGATCAGCGCGTCGATCTGACGCTCGTTCAGCCCGTGGTTCTCCAGCACCCGCCGTCCCCAGCGGTGCAACCGGCACGGGTACGACGCGCCGTCGTTGCGGCACAGCGGCCCGTTGGGCCACTCCTCGGCGGCGTGCACCACCACCGCCCGCACCGCGAGCCGGACGTCCTCGGGTGTCAACGAGGCGGGCACCGGCACCTCGCCCAGAACCTGATCGATGGGGTCCGTCGACTGCTCACCAACTCGCACGGCAGGCCTCCCGCAGTTCGGCAGCGATTGCAGCTGAATCGCCGCAACGCATCCTCGCGCAGTGGTACGGACGGTGACCGGCGGCGGTTCAATCCCCCAGGCAGTGAGCAGACCCGTCGGCGTCAGCACCCGCACGCCGTCAGATGAGGGTATCCCCACTGAGCGCTTCAGGTCGTCAGACCAGGCCCGCGTCGTGGACCAGCAGCGCCACCTGGACCCGGTTGTTCAGTGCCAGCTTCGTCAGCAGCCGCGACACGTACGCCTTCACCGTCGCCACGCTCATGAACAGCTCCGCCGAGATCTCCGCGTTGGTGCGTCCGTGGCCGAGTGCCACTGCGACCTCCCGTTCCCGCACGGTGAGCCCGGCCAGCAGCCGCAACGCCCGGTCCCGGCGCGGGTCCGGACCCGGCGTCGGCCCGGTGGTCAGGTGGCTGATCAGCTGCCGGGTCACCGTCGGCGACAGGGTCGCCTCGCCGGCCGCCACCCGGCGCACCGCCCGGACGATCTCGGCGGGCGGGGTGTCCTTGAGCAGGAAGCCGGCCGCCCCGGCCCGCAGGGCCCGCAGCACCTGCTCGTCGGCGTCGAAGGTGGTCAGCACCAGCACCTCCGGCGGGTGCGGCAACGCCCGCAGCGCCTCGGTGGCGGCCAGCCCGTCCACCCGGGGCATCCGGATGTCCATCAGCACCACGTCGGGCGTGCACCCGGCGACGGCAGCGGGCACCTCGTCGCCGTCGGCCGCCTCACCCACCACCCGGACGTCCGGCACGCCGCCGAGGATCATCGAGAGCCCGGCGCGGACCAGCGCGTCGTCGTCGACGATCAACACCCGCACCGGGACCTCGGCGTCCCCGCCCGTCACGCCGGTCATCGGGCACCCCGCCGCAAGCGGCGGGCCGGGCGGCTCATGCCGCCCACGGCAGTTGGGCGGCCAGCCGGAAGTCGCCGGTCGCGCCGTCCCGTCCGTGCGCCAGCCGGCCACCGGCCAGGTTGACCCGTTCGGCGATGCCCACCAGCCCGGTCCCGGCACCCGGCAGGACCGGGCCGGGGACGCCCACCGGCCACGGGTTGCGGATCTCCACGGTCAGCTCCCGGCCCGGACCGCCGGCCAGCCGGACGGCGACCGCCGCGCCGGGGGCGTGCTTGCGCGCGTTGGTCAGCCCTTCCTGCACGATCCGGTACGCGCTGCGCCCCACCGCCGCCGGGACGTCCGCCGGGTCGGTGACCTCGTCGGCGAGGGTGACCCGTACCCCGGCGGCCCGGGACTCGGCAATCAGCGCGGGCACCTCGGCGAGGGTGGGTTGGGGGCGTTCCGGGACGCCGTCGCCGCCGGAGGTGTCGGCGCGGAGCACCCCGATCACCTCGCGCAGATCCTGGAGGGCGGCGTGCGCGCTGCCCCGGATCACCCCGGCCGCCCGCGCCACCTCCTGCGGCGGCGCGTCCGGGCGGAACTCCAACGCCCCGGCGTGCAGGCTGAGCAGCGAGATCCGGTGCGCCAGCACGTCGTGCATCTCCCGGGCGATCCGGGTGCGTTCCAGCTGCCGGGCCTGGTCGACGCGGAGCTGCTGCTCGGCCTCGGCCCGGTGGGCGCGGTCCCGTAGCGACAACACCAGCTGCCGGCGGGCCCGGACGAACATCGCCCATGCCACCACGATGCCGACGAACATCACCGTCCAGGCCACCGTCCCCCAGTAGGGCAGCGACGGATCGGGGCGGACGACGGTGTAGAGCGGAACGACCGCCAGGTGGAAGCCGACCAGCGCCGCGCCGATCGGCAGCGGCCGGTGAACCAGCACGGTGAACACCACGATCAGCAGCGCCACCCCGGCGGTCACCGAGAACAGGGCCAGCGGCAGGCCGGCCACGGCCAGCCCGACCGGCCAGCGCCGGCGCAGCCACAGGGCCACGCAGAATGCCAGACCCGCCACCAGGTCGACCCCGACCAGCCAGGAGGGGCCCGCGTTGTGGGCGAACTGCGGGTTCCGCGACGTCGAGTCGGCGAACGCCACCAGCGCCCAGCCGAGGGCGAGCAGGAAGGCCACGACGTCGACCAACCAGTCCCGGGGCGTACGCCGGGACGCCCTCGTCTCGGGCGTCAGCGCCCCCGGCAGCAGCCAGGGATGATCAGGTACGACGGCAGCACTCACCCACCCATGCTAGGAACCCAACCGGCGGAGCGGACACCAACCAAAGTCGAGGTCTGCCGGTAGACCGAGGTAGGGGCGGCTCTCGACCGCCGGCCCCAGCGCCCGGCCGGGTGGCCAGAGCAGGCTCGACCACATGATCACAGTTGACCACCTCACCAAGCGGTACGGCCCGCACGCCGCCGTCGACGATGTCTCGTTCCGGTGCGAACCCGGCACGGTGACCGGTTTCCTCGGCCCTAACGGGGCGGGCAAGTCCACCACCATGCGGATGCTCTGCGGGTTGACCCGCCCGACCTCCGGTGCCGCCACCGTCGCCGGCCGCCCCTACCGGGAGCTGCCCAACCCGGGCCGGGAGGTGGGCGTCCTGCTGGACGCCTCGGCGCAGCACGCCGGGCGCAGCGGGCGGGAGACGCTGGCCCTGGCCGCCCGGACCATGGGCGTGGACGCCGGGCGGATGCCCGCCGTCCTCGACCGGGTCGGGTTGAACCCGGTGGCGGCGAAGCGGCGGGTCGGGGCGTACTCGCTGGGGATGCGGCAGCGGCTCGGCCTGGCGCTGGCGCTGCTGGGCGAGCCCCGGGTGCTGGTCCTCGACGAGCCGGCCAACGGCCTGGACCCGGAGGGGATCTTCTGGATGCGCGGGCTGCTGCGGGACTTCGCCGACCGGGGCGGCACCGTGCTGCTCTCCTCCCACCTGCTGCGTGAGGTGGAGGCGGTCGCCGACCAACTGGTGGTGATCGGCGGCGGCCGGGTGGTCGCCCAGGGCGGCAAGGACGAGTTGCTGGCCGGTACCGGCACCCTGGTCCGGGCCCGCGACCCGCACGCCCTGCGGCTCACCCTCGACCGGGCCGGCCTGGACGCCACCGGCAGCGCCGACGGCGGGTGCGTGGTCCGCGCCGAACCCGACGCCGTCGGGCAGGCCGCCGCCGACGCCGGGCTGGTCCTGACCGAGCTACGGCCCGCCGGCAGCGGTGGCCTGGAACAGCTCTTCCTCACCCTGACCGCCGGCGCGAGCACCAAGGAGGCCGTGAAGTGACCACCGTGACGACCGCACCCCCCGCCACCGTCCGGGAAGCCATGCCCGGACCGTCCCTGGTCCGGCTGATCGGGGTGGAGCTGCGCAAGCTCGGCGACACCCGAGCCGGCCGATGGTTGCTGGCCTCGATCGGGCTGATCGCCGCCACCATCGTCGCGCTGCAACTGCGCTTCGTCGACGACGCCGGGCAGACCTTCACCGCGTTCTTCACCGCGTCGCTGCTGCAGGTGGCGCTGCTGCTGCCGGTGCTGGGCATCCTGTCGATCACCGCCGAGTGGTCCCAGCGCACCGCGCTGACCACGTTCGCCCTCGTTCCGCGCCGGGAACGGGTGGTGGTCGCCAAGCTCGCCGCCGTGCTGCTCGCCGCGCTGGCCTCGGTGCTGGTGAGCCTGGCCGTCGCCGCCGCCGGCACCCTCCTGGCCGGGGTCACCGGCGGGGCGGGGAGCTGGGACTTCGACTGGGCGCTGGCCGGACACGCCGCCGTGTTCCAGGTCATCAACGTGCTGATCGGCGCGGCGTTCGGGTTGCTGCTGCTCAACACCCCGCTGGCGATCGTCACCGCCCTGCTGCTGCCGACGGTGTGGGGCATCCTCTCCGCGATGATCTCGGCGCTGCACGGCCCGGCCCGCTGGCTGGACACCTCGGTCACCATGGAGCCGCTGCTCGGTCTGGAGGTGACCGCCGGGCAGTGGGGCCGGCTGGGGGTGTCCCTGCTGGTCTGGGTGGCCGCGCCGCTCGCCGCCGGGTTGGTGCGCACGCTGCGGCGGGAGGTGCACTGACGATGCGGGCGCGGGAGCCGGGCACCGCGACCACGGTCGGGGGTGACGTCGGGGAACTGGTGGTGATGTGGGCCGGCTTCCCACTGCTGGGCGCCGCCGCGGGCGGGCTGCTGCCGCTGGTCGCCGACGGGGTGGCCGGGTTGCCCTGGGCCCCGGTGCAGGGCTGGTTCGAGCTGGTCGCCGGGTTGCCGTACCGGCGGGCACTGGTCGGGGGCGTGCTGCTCGGCGTGCTGGCCGGGCTGCTCGTCGCCCACGTCGGCACCCGGGAGCGGTTGATCGTCTCGGTGGACCGGGGCGGGGCACGGCTGCGCCGCGACGGCGCCGACCGTGACCTGGCCCGCCAACCGGTGACCGCCGTCTTCACCGATCGCAAGGAGCTGGTGCTGCTCGGCCCGGACGGGGCGGAACTGGCCCGGGAACGGTCCGACCTGAGCCGGCGGCGGCTGCGGGACGCCTTCCGTGAGCACGGCTGGCCGTGGCAGGACGCCGACCCGCACCGGGACGCGTACCGGCGGTGGGTCGACGGGCTGCCCGACCTGCCGCCGGGAGCGGACCCGCTGCTGCGCGCCCGGCAACGGGCCGTCGACGCAGACCGGCAGGGCGACGCCCGGGAACTGCGCGACGAGCTGGCCCGGCTCGGGGTGGTCGTCCGGGACGAGGACAGGCGACAGTACTGGCGGCGGGTTCCGCTTCCCCGGGAGGAAACCCCGCACGAGCGGTAGCGTGACGGTGGAGGAGATTCCTCGGACCGGAGCGTGCCTCATGACCGAGCAGCAGCCGTACCGGGTGCTGGGCCGGCACCCCGGCTTCGAGCTGCGCCGGTACCCGGCCCACCTGGTCGCCGAGCTGCGGATCGACGGTGGTTTCGCCGACGCCGGCAACGCCGCGTTCCGGCCGCTGGCCGCCTACCTGTCCGGGGCCAACCGGTCCCGGCGGCGGGTCGGGATGACCGCGCCCGTCGTCCAGGAGGCGGCCGGGTCCGAGCAGATCGCGATGACCGCGCCCGTGGTCCAGGAGGAGGGTGACCGGCCCGAGACCTGGCGGGTGTGGTTCGTGCTGCCGGCGCGGTTCACCCCGGCCACCGTGCCCGAGCCGGAGGACCCCCGGATCACCGTCCGGGAGATCCCGGAGCAGCTCGCCGCGGCGGTCCGGTTCGCCGGGCGGTGGACCGACCAGGCATTCGAGCAGCGGGCCACCGCGCTGGGCCGGGCGGTCACCGACGCCGGCCTCACCCCGTCGGGGGCGATCCGGTACGCCCGGTTCGACCCGCCGTGGAAGCCGTGGTTCCTGCGCCACAACGAGGTGGTGCTGCCGGTCGTCGAGTGACCACCGCCGCGCGCCTTCGACTGTCGTCGCGTCGTAGCGATTGTGCATCCACGCCACACGGAGTATCAACCAAGGTGGATGTCTCCCGGCGGAAGGGGACGACGATGGCCTCCACAGTCGACCGCGGCGGGATCTTCCGCCGCAAGCCGGTCGAGGAGATCGCCGACGAGACCGGCCCGGGTCTGTCCCGCTCACTGGGGCTGTGGCAACTCACCGCGATCGGGGTCGGCGGCATCATCGGCGCCGGCATCTTCGCCCTGGCCGGGGCGGTGGCCAACGAGACCGCCGGGCCGGCCGTACTGGTGTCGTTCCTGATCGCCGGCCTGGCCAGCGCGGCGGCGGCCCTGTCGTACGCCGAGTTCGCCGGCATGATCCCCCGGGCCGGCTCGGCATACACCTACGGTTACGCGGTGCTCGGCGAGGCGGTGGGCTGGTTCATCGGCTGGGACCTGCTGCTGGAGTACACCGCGATCGTGGCGGTGGTGGCGATCGGCGTCTCCGGCTACTTCGGGTTCCTCGTCGGCCAGCTCGGCGTCGACCTGCCGGCCTGGATGCTGGGTGCCCCGGGCACCGGTGACGGGCACGTGGTGGACCTGTTCGCGGTGCTGCTCTGCCTGCTCATCGCCTTCCTGCTGACGCTGGGCATCAGGACGGCGGCCCGGTTCGAGACGATCGTGGTCGGCTTGAAGGTGGCCGTGGTGCTGCTGGTGATCGTGGTCGGCTTCTTCCACGTCCGCACCGCGAACTACTCGCCGTTCTTCCCGTTCGGGCTCAGCGGGGCGTTCACCGGCGCGGCCACCGTCTTCTTCGCCGTCTTCGGCTACGACGCGATGAGCACCGCCGCCGAGGAGTCCACCGACGCCCGACGGCACATGCCGAAGGCAATCGTCTGGTCGCTGGCCATCTCGATGGTGCTCTACGTGCTGGCCACCCTGGTGCTGACCGGGATGCAGAACTACCGGGAGATCGACCCGGAGAGCGGCTTCTCCTCCGCGTTCGCCTCGGTGGGGTTGTCCGGCCTGGCCAGCGTCATCGCGGTCGGGGCGATCATCGGCATCCTGACGGTGATGTTCACCTTCATGCTCGGGGTGACCCGGGTGTGGTTCTCGATGAGCCGCGACGGCCTGCTGCCGGCCTGGTTCGCCAAGGTGCACCCGGTGCGCCGGGTGCCGACCCGGGTCACCTGGATCGTCGGGGGCGGCTCGGCGCTGATCGCCGGTTTCCTGCCGATCCGGCAGGCCGCCGAGCTGACCAACATCGGCATCCTGCTCGCCTTCGTGGTGGTCTGCATCGCGGTGATCGTGCTGCGCTACCGCAGCCCGGACACCCCGCGTACGTTCCGGCTGCCGGGCATGCCGGTGGTGCCGGCGCTGGGCGTGGTCTTCTCGGTCTGGTTGATCAGCTTCCTCGACCATGTCACCTGGCTGCGGTTCGCGGTCTGGTTCCTGATCGGCGGGCTGATCTACGCGTTCTATGGTTACCGCCGCTCGGCCCTGGCCGAGCGCGACGACGCCACGCGCCCCGGTCCCTGACCCGCTGCCGGCCGGGCCAGCAGCATCACCCCCACCACCAGCACCGTGCCGAGCACCACCGCCGGCATCAGCCGGTCCCCCGGCCCGACGAGCCGGACCAGCCACAGGCCGACCACACCGGCGACGGCCAGCCCGACCGCCGCCGCGATCCGGGTCTGACCTCGTGCGGGGGCGGCTGCCAGTGCGCCCGCCACAGTCGACGCCAGCAGGAGCAGCCCGGTGGTCAGCGCAGCCGGGCCGAGTTCGGGTTCCCGGTCGGTCGGCGCCCCGGCCAGGACGGCGACCACCGCCAGCACCGCCGTGACACAGGACACCCCGGTCAGTACGGCTCGGTCCCGGCCCACGACGCCGCCCGCACGGTACGGGCCGGCCCCACCCGCCGCGCCAGTCGGACCGGCCACCGCCGCCGGACCGGCCGCGGTGTCACGTCGTACGCCGAGCACCACGGTGACCCCGACGGCCAGCCAGCCGAGGACGACGAGCAGCACGGTCGCACCGGGGCCGGTGAGGTCGATCCGGTCGACGGCGACGTCGACCGCCATCGCGCCACCGCCGAGCAGCACGGCCGGCAGTGCCCGGGACCGTCGGCCACCACCGGCCAGCACCAACCCCGACGCGACCGCCATCAGCGCCAGGAAACGCAGGTCGCGGGGCCAGTGGCTGCGGTCGCCGGGCAGCTTCTCCGACCACGGGCCGAGGGGTTCGGTGAGCGGTTGCAGCACCGTCATGCCGACCGCCCAGAACACCACGGCCAGGGCGGCGAGCCCGGTGCCGACGGCGGCGAGCCCGACTCCTGGTCGCGGAGCGTGACCGGCCGGGGTGGGCATCATGGATGGTCAGACGCCATCCGGGCGGCTACGGTTCCCCCTCTGGGGAGGTGCCGTCGGTGTACGTGGTGTCCGTGATCAACTACAAGGGCGGGGTGGGTAAGACCACCGTGACCGCGAACCTCGGTGCCGAGCTGGCCAACCGGGGGATGAAGGTGCTGCTGATCGACCTCGATCCGCAGACCAGCCTGACGTTCAGCTTCTACGACCCCGACGACTGGCGGGAGCGGCTGCGCGACGGACGCACCGTGAAGCGCTGGTACGACGGCCTGCGCGGGGACACCTCCGCGGTCACCCTGGGTGAGCTGGTGGTCTCCCCCGGACCAGCCAACGCCCACCTGTCCGGAGCCGGCCGGCTCGACCTGATCGCCTCGCACCTCGGCCTGGCCGACATCGACCTGGCGCTGGCCCGGGGCGTGGCCGACGGGGAGGACTACGACCGGGAGCTGTTCCGGGTACGCGGTTCGCTCGCCGAGGGGCTGCACGACGCGGCGCTGGACGGCTACGACCTGGTGCTGATCGACTGCCCACCGAACTTCAACGTGGTCACCCAGTCCGCCGTCATCGCCAGCGACCACCTGCTCATCCCGGCGAAGGCCGACTACCTGTCCACACTCGGCATCGACCACCTCTGCGGCAGCGTCCAGGAGCTGGTCGACCGGTACAACGCCGACGCCCGGCGCTTCGCCACCAGCCGTCGCCACCACAAGGTGGCCCCGGACATCGCCGGGGTGGTCTTCACCATGATCCAACTGGCGGCGCAGCGGCCGATCTCCGCCCACCAGGGCTACCTGGACCAGGTACGCGCCCTCGGGTTGCCGGTCTTCCCCACCGCGCTGCGGGAGAACATCACGGTGTTCGCCGGAAACACCCCGCGCGGGGTGCCGGTGGTGCTGCGCCACCGGGTCACCTCGCCGGTGGTGCAGGAAGAGCTGCGGCAGATCACCACCGAGTTCATCGCCCACCTGCAACCGCGCGAGGTCGCGGTATGACCGGGGCACCGCCGACGGAGGACCTCGCGGCCGGGGTCCTGGCACGGGTGGGTGAGCTGCTGACCGGGCTGTCGGCCGCCGACGTCGCCGCGCTGGCGCAGGGCCGGGCCCGACTGGCCGTCATCCCGGTGGAGTCACCGGACGACGCGCCGGACGCGACGATGCGGGCCGTCCCGCCGGAGCCGCCACGGGCCGCGCCGGTACGGGTCGCACCGACGCGGCCCACCCCGTCGGGCGTCGAGCTGGACGCCGCGTCGGCCACGCTCGGCACGCTGACGCACCGCCGGGACGGTACGGCGTACCTGACCTCCTGGTCGATCCGGGACCTGCGGGCGTTGGCCGCCCGGCTCGGGCTGCGCGGGGTGGCCGGACTGCGCAAGGCGGAGCTGGTCGAGCGGCTGGTCGACCGGACGATCGGCTTCCGCCTCGCCTCCACCGCGGTCCGCGCGCGCTGAACCAGCGGCGCCGAGCCGTTCGAGAGGATCAGCGCACTCGACCACGGCAAGGAGCAGCGACACCCGCAGCCCGGCGTGGTGGCGACCACCCGCAGCGGGAAGTCGGTGCTGGCCCTGCGGGACATGACGGCGACCTGACCGGCCGGGGCCTGGTCGTCCGTCCGGCCGGAGCCGCCGTTTTCGATCTTGTGCGACACCGGGCCGGTGGATACGCTCCCGCGGCTGTCTCCACCTGAGAAAGGACCGCAGTGACCGCTCCTGTCACCACCCAGAAGTCCTGGGCCGTCGCCCTGCTGCTCTGCTTCTTCGTCGGTGTGCTCGGTGCGCACCGGTTCTACACCGGCAAGGTCGGCACCGGCGTGCTCCAGCTGATCACCATCGGCGGGCTGGGCATCTGGGCCTTCATCGATCTGATCATGATCCTGGTCGGCGCGTTCCGCGACAAGCAGGGCCAGCCGCTCGCCAAGTGACCTGCCGGGGGCCGGGTCCACCGCCGACCCGGCCCCCACCACGGGTCGCCCACCACCCGCAGGTGCGGGCGCTGCGCGGCGGGTGCCGGATCGGCCGTGGACGGGAATTCACCTCGTCGACCTCCCGCCGGCCGGGTTCCGACCGATAACATCGCCGAGCATGAATACGAAGCGCAGTACCCGCCCGCGACCCGGGCGGGTGGTCACCGCGATCACCCTCGCCGTCACCCTGGCGACCACGGTGGCGGTGTCCGCGACGTCGGCGTCCGCCGCAGCCACGTCGACCGTGGCGCAGGCCCTCGCCGCCCAGGACGGCCGGACCGCCACCGTCACCGGATACGTGATCGGTCAGCCGACCGCCACCAGCACGGTGCTCACCTCCGGCTACACCGCCGACACCGCCATCGCCCTGGCCGACGCGGCCACCGAGACCAGCACCGGCCGGATGCTCTACGTCCAGATCACCGCCGAGTACCGGAGCGCCTTCGGGCTGCTGACCAACCCGTCACTGCGCGGCCGGCAGGTCACCGCCACCGGGACGCTGACCGCGTACTTCAGCCATGGCGGGTTGAAGAGTCCCACCGCGATGAGCCTCGGCGGGGGCGGCACCCCGACGCCCACCGCGACCACCTCCCCCACCCCCGCGCCCACCGGCTCCACCGGGCCGTACGACTCGACGTACTACGCGAGCGCGGTGGGCAAGAGCGGCAGCGCGCTGCGCAGCTCCCTGCACTCGATCGTCAAGACCCAGACGAAACTCAGCTACGACCAGGTCTGGGAGGCGTTGAAGGACACCGACCAGGACCCGGCGAACGCCAACAACGTCATCCTGCTCTACAGCGGACGGTCGCAGAGCAAGACCAGCAACGGCGGCGGGGCCAACGACTGGAACCGGGAGCACGTCTGGGCCAAGTCGCACGGTGACTTCGGCACCGCCACCGGGCCCGGCACCGACGTGCACCACCTACGCCCGGAGGACGTGTCGGTCAACTCCTCGCGCGGCAACAAGGACTTCGACACCGGCGGCAGCGCGGTCTCCGAGGCCCCCGGCAGCTACACCGACGCCGACTCGTTCGAGCCGCGCAACGCGGTCAAGGGTGACGTCGCCCGCATGATCATGTATATGGCGATCCGGTACGAGGGCGACGACGGTTGGCCGAACCTGGAGATGAACAACTCGGTCACCAACGGCACCACGCCGTACCTGGGCCGGCAGTCCGTGCTGCTCCAGTGGAGTCGGCAGGACCCCCCGGACACCTTCGAGCAACGCCGCAACCAGCGCATCTACGAGCGTTGGCAGGGCAACCGCAACCCGTTCGTCGACCACCCGGAGTGGGCCACCGCGATCTGGGGCTGAGCGGCCCGGTTGTCGCAGATCACCCCGGTCGGGCCGTGAGGACGCGGCCCGACCGGGTACACCCCTTGTCGTGGCACCTGCCCGGCGGGTGCCCGCGCGTCGCCTCCGGGCGCTTGCGGCTCCGGCGGATGATCGGTGCCGAACCGGGCGAACACCGACGATGGGAGAGACAGCCGACATGGCGAACACCGTTCCCGACATCAGCCTCAACGACGGCAACACCATTCCGCAGCTCGGCTTCGGGGTGTTCCAGATCGCGCCGAAGGACACCGCCGAGGCTGTCGGCCGAGCACTGGAGATCGGCTACCGGCACATCGACACCGCCGAGATGTACGGCAACGAGGCGGAGGTCGGCGAGGGCATCCGCGCCTCCGGGTTGGACCGGAGCGAGGTCTTCGTGACCAGCAAGCTGAACAACGGCTTCCACCGCCCCGAGGACGCCCGCGCGGCGTTCGAGTCGACGCTGTCCGCGCTGAAGATGGACTACATCGACCTGTTCCTCATCCACTGGCCGCTGCCGACCCGCTACGACGGCGACTTCGTCTCCACCTGGAAGACGCTGGAGGAGTTCCAGCGCGACGGCCGGGCCCGCTCGATCGGGGTGTCGAACTTCCAGGTCGCCCACCTGGAGCGGCTGGCCGCCGAGGCGGACGTGGTGCCGGCGGTCAACCAGATCGAGGTGCACCCCTACTTCGCCAACGAGGAGGTGCGCGCGTACGGCAGGGCGCACAACATCCCCACCGAGGCATGGTCGCCGATCGCCCAGGGCAAGGTGCTCGACGACCCGACCGTCGTCGACCTCGCCGAGGAGATCGGCCGTACCCCCGCCCAGGTGGTGCTGCGCTGGCACGTGCAGCGCGGCGACATCATCTTCCCGAAGTCGACCACCCCGAAGCGGATCGAGGAGAACTTCCACATCTTCGACTTCACGCTGGACGACACCGCGATGGAACGGATCAACGGGCTGGACAAGGGCGAGCCAGGCCGGCAGGGCCCCAACCCGGACGTCTTCGACTACATCCCCGCCTGAGCGACACGATCCACGGAGCGGAACCCGATCGCGGGTTCCGCTCCGGCGGCCGCTGCGAGCGTCCCCCCGCGCGGCTCGTCACCGCCGGGCCGCTGAGGACCTGTGGTGGGTCACGACGCTGTCGAGCTGATGACGGAAACGAATCAGCCACCACATCGGTCATTGATAGACGTACATCGAGGTCCGTAACATCCCCGGCATGCGTGCCCGCCGCGTCACCGCCACCGCCACCGTCGCCGCGCTCGTGAGCCTGGTCGCGGTCACCGCCGCCCGCGCCGACGACACCCCGGCGCTGACCACCCCCGGCGCCCCGGCAGTCGTCGCCAACGACCCGCACCGGCTCACCCTGAGCTGGACCCCGTCGACGTGGCGGGGCGAACCGGGCGGGCCGATCACCTACGACGTGCGCTCGCCGCTCGGCCCGAACGCCTACCGGGGCCTGGGCAGTTCGGAGACCAACACCATCACCCTGACCGACCTGGCCCCCGGCACCGACTACCGGATCGCCCTCCAGGCGTACGCCGTCGGCGGCTACTCCGACACCTCGCCGGTCACCGCCGTGCGTACCGCGTACGGGCGGGCGAAGGTCGACTACCTCAACCTCGACTGGTCACCGACCGACAACCAGGCCCAGTTCCGGATCGCCGTCACCAACACCGGCGCCACCCCGCTGGACCTGGCCACCGTGCGGGTCCGGTACCACCTGCGCTTCGAGGACGGGAACGCCTCGCTGACCACCGAGTGCGACTGGGCGGTGCTGGGCTGCGACCAGGTACGGCGTACCCTCCAGTACTTCCCGCCGCCCACGCCGCCCGGCGGGCCCGGTCCGACGCCGACGCCCACCGTCTTCCCGGTGCCGGGCACCCCGTTCCCCGGCTGGGTGGAGCTGACCTTCACCACCGGCGTGCTCGCCCCCGGCGCGTCCTCCGGGCCGATCCAGCTGCGGCTGCACCGCCCGAACTGGACGGCGATCGACGAGCGCGACGACCCGAGCTGGCAGGCGGCCACCGGCGCGTGGACCGCCAACAGCCGGATCACCCTCGACGTCGGCGGCGTGCGCGAGTACGGCGACAACTGGGGCTGACCGCGTCACGCCTGGGCTTCGCCGGCTACGACGCGTTGGGCCGCGACGATCGTGGCGGCCGGCAGGTCGAGCCCGCAGAGCACCGCGGCCAGGTAGTCCAGCACCCGCCAGTGCTGCTCGTCGGTCAACCCGAGCCGCCGCCACGCACCGTCGGCCGCCCGCACACCGGCGGGGCCGGGACCGCCGAGGGCCGCGGTCAGTTGGGCGGTCAGCCGGCAGGCGAACCGGGGCCGGTCCAGCCCGATCAGGTACGGCGCCAACTCGGCGTCCGCCGCGACCAGGCGCAGCCAGCGGATCACCGCGCCGCGCACCCCGGCCGGCCCGAGCCAGTCGAACGCGTTCCGGGGGCAGGTGACCAACTCCGTCGTCCGCACGCCCATCAGTACGGACCATCGACCGTCACCAGTTCAGCCGGCACCGCGCCGTCACCGGCCACCCACCAACGGTGTTCAGCCCTCGAGGCGGGCGACGGGGGCAGGCGTGTTGAGCAGATCGGCGAGGCTGGCCATCGTGGACTGGAAGTCGACCCGGTCGGCGGCGTGGAACCGGCGGAAGAACCAGTTGGGCACCCGCGCCTGCGCCCGTCGACTGTGAAAGATGACGTCCTGGATCTGCCGGGCCACGGTCAGCAGGTCGGTGGTGGTGGCCGTGTCAGGTTGGCGTACGGCCGAGGTGATGCGGGTCTGCAGGATCGCCATGGCCCGGTCCCGGTCGGCGGCGGCGTCCCGCTGGCCCCGGTAGATCTCCAGGCCGAACAGCAGGGCTCCCAACGACGGCACGAACCACTGGAGCAGCAACTGCGACACGGTCAGGCCGGCCAGCACGCCGAAGACCATCCCGAACAGCACCCAGGCCGCCACCCCGGCGAGCACGGCGTGGGCGTAGCGGCGTCGGAGCCGTGCGCCCCAGCCGAGGTTCTGCTGCTGACAGGCCAGCACGTCCCACGGCGCGGGCAGGGGCGGCACCTCGTAGTAGTCGCGCAGGTAGCGCTCACCGCCCCGGTAGGCGCGGTCGAGGCGGCTGACCTCGTGCGTGCCGATCCGTTCGCCGACCGCCACGGTGTTCCACGGCAGCCCGAACAGGTCCACGTCGAACATTTCCTGGAGGGTGGCCGCCCGCCGGATCTGGCCGTTGGACCAGGAGCCGAGCCCGACGGCGTTGGCCACCGCCCACAGTGCGCCGACGGCGGTGACCGCCGTGCCCGACACGCCGGTGAGAGCGACCAGCGCGCCGGCCACCCCGACCCCCACGGAGATCCACATCCGCAGACTGTCGAGCCGTTGGGCGCGGGAGTGGCAGACCGACATGGCCCGGAGCAACGCCATCATCTCCGGCTCGTTCTGCCGCCTGAGCAGGGAATCAGTACGCTCGGTCACAGCCACCTCCCGATTCGGTGACCAAGCTTACATCCACCTCGCTAGATGTGACCCGAAGTGAAGCCGAAACACCTCACGGTGATCAACCAGTTACCACTAAGTAGCCATTTTCACTGACACGGGAATTAGTAATGCCTTCGGGATGACTTGAGGTAAATTCAGTTCCGCGCATCCGCACTTCCTCCCGGCGACGCACAACTCGCCCTGAAACGCTTCAATCCTCGTAGCAGAAGGTCCAACGACGACGATGAACCAGGGTTCCGACGCCAGCCTGGCAGGGTTCGTGCGGGACACCCACTTGCTGGCCGCACTGGTCGCCTGGGCCAAGGGATTCGGCGGCACGGTCCGGGTGCTGTCCCATCCCCGCCGGATGCGCGGATACACCGAGGCATTCAGCTTCACCATTATGATGGATCAACCGGACAGTCAGGGACGTCTTCGCAGTCACAAGCTGTTGGTCAAGGTGCTGCCGTCCCAGCCCGCTGCGGACGAGGCCGATCGGCACGCGCGGGCCCGGACAGCCTCCCCCACCTTTGCCGCTGACCACCTGGTGGAACAGCACTTCGGCTGCCACCAGGTGGGCGACGGTCGGTACCTGACGTTCCAGGACGTCGCCAACGCCGGCGACCCGGTACGAGAGCTGAGCGAACTCAACGGTGCCGACCTCGTCAGGACCACCCGGAACCTGGTGGCCGCCCTACTGGACACCTGGAACGGCGGCGGTTCTCCCACCCGTTCCGGGCTGCCGATCAACCCGAGCACGGTCGGTGAGTACGTCCGTCGCGAGTTGAAGGTGGCCGCGAGCCTGCCGGAGGTTCACGCGGCGGCCCGCCGGCTGAGACTGACTCTCGACAGGGACTGTCTGAACGTCGACGGCAAGTCGCTGCCGAACCCGTTGCGGCTGGCCGACGACGACTCGACCCTCGGCCGGATCAAGATCGACTACGCGTACGGCTTCTCCCACGGCGACCTGCACGGCGGCAACGTACTCGTGGCTGCCACCGCCGACGGCATCGACCCCCACCGATTCTTGTTGGTCGATCTCGACAACTACGAGCACGAGGCGCCACTGACCCGTGATCTGGTGTGGTTCCTGCTGACCACCGTGCTCCGCTGGGTGGCGCCGCATCCAAAGGAGGACGAATCGCGGCGCGACCCGCTCCCCCGCGATCAGGCCGATGCCCTGTTACGTCGACTGGTGACCCCGGAGAGCCTCGCAGACGATCCGGTGCTTCCGACGCTCAGCGAGCTGATCGGAATCATCCACGAAGGCGGCGTCACCTACGCCACGAAGGGCAACTGGAAGCCGGAGTGGCGGGCGCAGTACCGCCTCTCTCTGGTCAGCCAGGCTCTGGCCTGCGCCACCTTCGACAACCTCGGTGATGCCGGACGTCTGTGGTGTTTCCGCTTGGCCGCGTACGCGGCGCAGGCCTTCCACCGGGAACTCGCGTCGAAGGGCGTACCGCCACCACCGGAGACGGTGCCCACCCTGCCGCGCCCGGCACCGGAGCCGGCCGGCACCGGTGTCTCGTCCTGGGACGGGGTCTGGCCGATCACCCCCGCGATCGTGTCGGAGTACCCGCACACCCCGGCTCTCGACGAGGCCGCCACTCCGGGCCGCCGGGGACGACACCGGGCCCCAGTCGCTGCCCGATCCAACGGACTGCCCTCACTCGGGTTCCGTCGTTCCGCCGCTGACGAGGTCAGGGAGCCGGGCGCAGCCGCTGGTGACAACCAGCCGACCAGGGGTCGGCGATCACCCGCTCCGAACTCGTCAGCACGCCTCTCCCCACCGCGACAACGGACGAACCTGGGCCAGTTCTCCCTCTCCGTCCCGGGCGGTCCAGCCTGGAAGGGGCTGCTGAAGCGAATCGCGATCGCCGCGCTGGGCGGCAGCCTGGTCTCCGTCGGCCTACCCGGAGCCACTGCGGAACGCGTGCCGAACGAATGGAAGGTCACCCCGCTGCCGAGTCACGGCCTGCAACCGGACACCCCGTCGCCGGACGTCAGCGCAGCCCGCAGGAAGCTGCACCAGCTCGCGGCGACCGCGGCGGAACAGTCGGAACCGGTGATGGATGGCAGATACGCCTACATCTTCCTGCGGGTCTGGTCACCGGATGATCTGGAGCCGCACTCCGATGATCTGGACCGGTACAAGGAAGAGAGGCTGTGGTGGACCGTTCAGCGATCCGGCCGCAGAATCGTGGTGGATGTCAGCGGTAACCGCTCGACCGAGCCGGTGATCACCATGTACGACGCGGGTGAACTCACCGACGTCCCACCGAATCCGCCTGAGGACCTGGCCCGGCTGCGCGCCTACTTCGACGAACTACTCAACGACAAGCCCCCGGAATTGCAGAACGCGGCCGGCATCCTGCAACTGGTCGGATTGCTGCACCAGTTCCGTCCGCTCACCCCGGGGCAGCGCTCCGCCCTACTGAACCTGCTGGCCGAAACACCGGGCATCACCCTTCAGGGCAGATCCTCCGACTGGGCGCATCGGTCCGGGTTCTCGATCAGCGCCGACGACGGCCAGGGGCGAAGGGAGATCCTGACCATCGAGGAGAGCACCGGCCGCCTGCTCAGCCACGAGACCATCGGTCGCGCGGATGCCGTACTCAGCTACTACCTGTTCCTCACCGCCGCCCGGACCGAGACCATGGCGGACGACCGGTGAGTCCGCCCCCGGGACCTTCCCGTCAGGAGCAGGTGCGGCTGACATAGTTGGCCCAGTTCCGATTGGGCGAGGCGTCCGTCCGGGTCCGGTCGCCCGCACCGATGCTGAACAGTCGGGTGTCGTAGTAATAGAAGGTGACCGATCCGCTGCCCATGTTGTAGTGGGCCGATTCGATCCGGAACTGCCAGTCCCAGGTCGCCAGATTCTGTCGGCCGCACGAGGAGAGCTTGCCCCGGGGGTAGCCGAACTGGGGTCGGTCGTAGAAGCAGTACCACCCCAGCGGGCAGTCCGCGACGGCGTTGGCGCGCACGGGTGCCCGCAGGGTGACGACGAAAGCGCCGTCGCCGTAGCTGACCTCGTTGTCGTTGATCACCGTTCCACCAGGATGGGCGGCCAGGTAGGCAGCCATCTCCCGGTGGTGCGTGGCACGCTCAGCCGAGGCCGCGAGCGCGGGGCCGGGGACGACCGCCGTCGCCAGCACCGCGCCGAACAGAGCGGCGAGGGCACTACGGAAATTACGGGAAAGAGCCATTCAGCACCTCGGTGTGTGAGCGCAGAACGGGACCAGGAACCCGACATGGTTGCCGGAGGGGGCCGGAAGGAATTGATTGCCTTCTTAGCCTGCGATCAGGATAGGAAGCCGTCCACCCAGATCACCAGCCCCGCAGGCCATCGAACTTTTGTCGCCAAAGCGTCAGGTCTTCATCGGGAGTAATCGACGGAGCCGTGAAAGTTCCAGCACACCAGTCGAATTGCACCCGGCATTATGCAATTATCCGGCGACACCGGTGCGGGTGGGGCTCGCCAAGACGGCCGTTATTGCGCCCCGAGGTGCGTGAGCATGGTCTGGTTGGCGGCCCAGCCGTCCGGGAACTTCACCGGCACGTCCAGGTGCACCGACTCGGTCGAGGGGTGGGCGTCCAGCAGCTCACCGATGCCGGCGCGGGCCACCACGACGCAGGCGTGCCGGTGTCGGGAGGTCAGCACACACAGCCGCCCCGACTCCAGGTGGAAGTTCGTCGCGTCCCGCCGGCCGGAGAGCGGGTGCAGCACGATCGTCACGTCGTACTCACGGCCCTGGAGCCGGTTGGCGGTGTCCACGGTGACGCCCGCCCCGGCCGCACCGAGGTGGGCGCGGATCGCGGCGACCTGGTCGCGGTGCGCGGCACCGACGGCGATCCGGTCCGCGATGACCGGCCTGCCGGCCGGCGCGTGCTCGGAGACCGCGACCGCGCCCCGGCACAGCACCCGCAGGGCGAGCGCGGCGCACGCCGCAGCCGCCTCCCCGTCGGTACGCAGGGTGTGCCGGGCCGGCAGCTCGTGCAGCGCCCAACCGGTGCCGGCAGCCCGCTCCACCGCCGCGTCGAGCGCGTCGCCCGGCCCCGGCGCGGTGAGGGTCAACGCCCGGTCGGCCGGGCCGGTGCCGGCCCGGAAGCCGGTGAACGGGTAGAACGCCGCCGCGACCACCGGCGCCGCCGACGCCGGCAGCCGCCAGGACACCGGCAGGCGGTGCACCGGCAGCTCCGGGTTGTGGCGCAGCAGCACCGCCACCGCCGCCTGCATCGGATCCCAGCTCAGGCCCGTCCAGCGCACGGTGTCGACGGTGGAGAACGGGTCGAGCTGCCCGGGATCACCCACGAACAGCGCCCGCTCGAACCTGCCGGCCACCCGCAGCAGTGCATCCGACCGCATCTGGTACGCCTCGTCGACGATCGCCCACGGCCAGCAGCCCTCGGTGACCGTGGCCCACTTCGCCGCCGTACCGATGGCGACGGCCGGACCGCCCAGGTCGGCGACCTTCGACGCGACCCGGACCGTGTCGTGGCCCCGGACCCGCTCGGACGGCCGGTAGTCGGTCGCCGACAGCCGACCGATGGGCAGCTCGGGGGCCTTGTTGGCGAGCCGGTCGATCAGGTCGTCGACCTGCTCGTTGGTCTGCGCCACGATCATCAGCGGCTCGCCGGCGGCGGCCAGCTCGACGGCAGCCCGGACGACCAGGGTCGACTTGCCGGCACCGGGCGGGGAGTCGACCACCACGCCCCGGTGGTCACCTGTGCGCAGGTCGGCCAGCACGGCCGTAACGACCCGTTCCGCCTCGACGGCGGGCGGCACCTCAAGCCCGAGCATCGCCCTCACCTCCCCGCAGTCGCCCGGCACGTTACCTGCCAGCACTGACAGGACATTGTCGTCACACCGGACTGGTAGTACAGCCCTACCAGGAAGGGGGTGTACGAATGATCGTCTTGAGCGACGGTGACCTGCTCACCGCTGATGCCGAAGCACTCGTCAACGCCGTCAACACGGTGGGGGTGATGGGCAAGGGCATCGCGCTTCAGTTCAAGCACGCCCACCCCGCCAACTACGCGGCCTACCGCGCCGCCTGCGCGGCGAACGACGTGCAGCTGGGCAGGATGTTCGTGTTCGACTCCGGCCGACCCGGTCGCCACCGCTTTGTCATCAACTTCCCCACCAAGGGCCACTGGCGGGCCGGCTCGAAGCTGTCCGACATCCAGTCGGGCCTGGCCGACCTTGCCCAGGTCATCCGGGAACGGCAGATCCGCTCGGTGGCGCTGCCCGCCCTCGGCTGCGGCAACGGCGGGCTCAGCTGGAGTGTGGTCCAGCCGATGATCGCGCAGGCGTTCGCCGAGTTGCCCGACATGCGGGTGCTGGTGTTCCCACCGGAAGGCATCCCGAGCCCGACGGGCACGCCGGTCACCACCCGAAGCCCTCGCTGAGTGCACTGTCGGTCAGCCTTGGAGACCGTTCCCCGAGGCCACCTCGCCACGCGGTTGGTTGAGGCATGCGGTCATCGGATCTGGTCCTGACGTTCGACGGTTCGGGCGGATTGCCAGGTGCGGAGGGCATTCTTGATGCGTTGGTTCTCGGTGAACGCCTCGTCGCGTTCACGGATGCGGCGGTGCAGCAGGGCATCGACGTCGTCGGTGCGGTAGCCGCGTCGGTGGCGGGGTGCGAGGGGCACGGCCAGGGTGCGGACCTGTTCGGGGGTGAGCGGGTCGGTCAGGGCGTGTCGGCTGTGGTAGACGCCCATCAGTGCGGGACCTCCATCAGTGGTGCGCCTCCGGCGCCGGCCAGGTCGGGCAGGTGGAGGTGGTCGGCGGGCACTCCGGCGAGGGGTAGCCGGCGGCGGGCGTCGTGGAGCATGGCGGGTGGGCCGCAGACGTACACCTGGTGGTGAGGTTGGTGGTGGCGCAGGGCGGTGGTGAGGGCGTCGCCCTGTTCGGCCGGTGTGGCCTGCGGGTCGTGGGAGAACGCCGGCACGATGGTCAGCCAGTCGTGGGTCTGCTGGAGCTTGTCGAGGGCGATCGGGTCGTACAGCTCGATGAAGGTGCGGGCGGCGACGACCAGGGTGACCCGGCGACCGTCGGGGTCGGCGGCGACCTGTTCGACCAGGGCGCGCAGCGGGGCCAGGCCGGTGCCGCCGGCCACCAGCAGCAGGTCACCGTCGCGCAGGTGCTGGCCGGTGTCGCGCGGCGGGCCGAGGTGCAGCAACTCGCCGGGGCGTACCTCATGGACGAGGCTGCGGGAGACGGTGCCGGCACGGACGGCGCGGATGTGTAGTTCGATGGTGCCGTCGGGGCGCGGAGCGTTGGCCGGGGAGAACCAGCGCCACCGGCCGGGGCGGCGTGGGGTACGGACGGGAACGGCCTGGCCGGGGTGGTACCGCAGCCGCGCCCATGGGCGGACGGTCAGGATGGCGATGCCGGGGCACGGCCGGTCGTGACCGATCACCCTGGCCGGCACGCCGCTACCGGCCCACCCCGCCAGCTCAGCGCAGTCGTCGGCCCGCGCCGTCTCCGCCGGCCCGACGGACCCGTCCAGCGGCGGGTAGTGGGCGGCGCTCACCGGGCCACCGCCCGGCGCACCTGGGCGATCCGCTCGTCGGGCAGGTCGGCCGCCCAGCACACCCCGACCAGGTAGTCACCGATGCGCCGACGCTGCTCCTCGGACAGGCCGAGCCCACCCCAGGCGTCCGCCGCCTCCCCGGCGAGCGCGGCGGTCACGCTCGCCGTCAGGTGCGCGGCCAGCCGAACCCGATCCACCCCCACGAGGTACGGCGACAGCTCCGCGTCCGCCGTCACCAACCGCAGCCACCGGTGGACGATCTCCTCCGGCGTCACGCCTGCCCACCGCACCCGGGCGTGAACTGGCCGGACAGCCGACACGGGTACGTGGTCTGTTCGCTGGGGTGCGGCGCTCCCTGCGGCCCGGTGACCTCCTGGTCGGTGGTGGGGACGGGGAGGTCTGTTACGGCGGTGTTCATGGTGTCTGCAGCCCCTGTGCGTCGTCGGCGGAAGGATGACGGGCACCGGGGCGGGCGGGGACGAGGTCGTGTCGTTCGGGTCAACACGCCCCCGGAGCCCAGCACCCGCCCCGGGCCATGCGGTCGACAATCACCGCTGAACAGGGGTTCTGCTATGCCCCCATGATCGTGAGCACCATGCGCGATCGGTATCCGGCCGACTACTCAGCCCGACCGGGACAACGATTTCCTGCACCCCGGCAACGAGATGCTTCCCGACCGCTGGGCGACCGTGGTCGACCCCCTCCGGCACGCGAGGCAGCTGGCGGACTGAGAAGCACGCATGTCCTCAATATGCGCGCTGCGTATACCGCTCCCCCACGGAACAGGTTGGATGGATACGCTCGACTTCGGACTCAGCCGCCCGCGATTGGCGAGGTTGCCGGTGACATCTGCGAACTGCCCACGCTGTGGCGGACGACTCGCCCGCGACAACGACAGCGGCCGCTGCGCCCCCTGCCAGAACGCCGAGCGCGACCGGCTCAGCGCGCCACCCGAGGTGCCGGCTTCCTTCTGGGACCACCAGCCGGTACGACAGGCTTTGGCCGAACGGCACCTCGGGCGGGTGATCAGGGCGTACCGGTGCCATCCGTACCACGGTCGACACCCGTTGTCGCAGACCGTTGTGGCGGGGTGGATGGGGATCACCCAGGCCCAGTTGAGCCGAGTGGAGACCGGCCCACCGCTGGTACATCTGGATCGGCTGGCCCACTGGGCGCAGCTGTTCGGTATCCCCGGGGCCTACCTGTGGTTCACCCCGCCAGGCCGGAACCACATGACGGGTGCTGTCGTGACAGGCGAGCCGCAATTCCCGGGACCGGACGAGGGCAGGCGAGCACTGTTGGCTGCCATCGCCGCCGTGGCGGCGGGAGCCGGACTGATCGGCAGCACGGACCTCGTCCAGCCCCGACGCATCGGCGCTGCGGATGTCGCACGCCTGACTGCCGTGCTGACCCTATACCGATCCGTGGACCGCGAGAGCGGCGGCGGCCTGCTGTATCGAGAGGTGGCTCGCTTCGCCGAGTCGGTGTACCGCATGCTCGACTGGACGCACCCGGCCGGGCTCACCCCGCACCTGGTGGCAGCGGTCGCAGCAGCCCGCCACTTGGCCGGCTGGACGGCCCTCGATGCGGGCAGACACGATGACGCCCAACGGCACTTCGTCGCCGGTGAACGGGCCGCACTCACCGCCGGAGATGCACCGTTGGCGGCGATGATCCGCTATGCGCAGGCCAAGCAGCTTCAACACCTGCGACACAACCGGGATGCTCTCGCGACGCTCCAACTCGCGCACGCCCAACTCGGATCGCAGGCCACCCCGGCGGTCAAGGCCCTTCTCTGGGGTGCGGAAGCCGCCTCGGCCGCCGCCCTCGGCGACAACCGGACCGCAGTGACGACGTTGGGCAAGGCGAGCGATCAATTCGACCGCATCAGTCAGGAACGCGAGCCGGACTGGATGGGCTTCTACGACCAGGGCGAATTGCTCGCCCAGTACGGCCGCGTGTACCGGGACAGGGCACGGCAGGACAGCAGACATGCGCCTGAGGCGGTGCGCTGGGTCGAGGCCGCTATCGCGTCGTTCGGCACTGCCAACGTACGGAGCACGGTACTGAACGAGGTCGGCCTGTGCAGTGCGCTGTTCCTCGCCGACGAGCCGGAGCGAGCCCTCGCCGTGGGTGCCCGGGTGATGGAACGGTCCCGTGGGATCAGTTCTCGACGGGTGCTCGATCGAGTCGTCAACCTTCGGCGCGATCTGGAACGCCATCGGGAGCTCCCGGAGGTGGTCGCGTTCGAGCGTGCCCTCACCGCCCGTGCAGTGGCCGCTGTATGAGCGGACGGTTCTCCGAGGGGGTGATGAGGGAGGCAATGCGAGAAATCGCGGTCGGCCTCGGCGTTCCATCAGAAGACGCGCAGTTGCTGCGGTTGACCAACAACGCCGTCTTCGCCCTGCCGAGCTCCGGCATCGTCATTCGGATCGCACGTACTCACCAACTCCGTGGGCGGGTGGTCAAGGTCGTCCGACTCGCGCACTGGTTCGCCGATATCGACGGCCCGACAATCCGTCTGGCACCAGGCGTCGAGCAGCCGGTCGAGGTCGGCACCCTGGCCGCATCCGTCTGGGAATACCTCCTGGCCGGGTCGCCCACCCCGACGGTGGAGGACCTCGGCCGTGTCCTGCGGGAGTTCCACTCTCTCGGCCTGCCACCGTTTCCGCTCCCCGCCTGGGACCCGGTAGCTGACGCGCGCAGACGGCTGGCCGACGCCGATGGCCTCGGTGAGAGTGACCGTGACTTCCTGGTGCAGTGGTGCGACCGCCTGGAGCCGCAGCTCGTCGCCCTCCGTCAGCGCACGGAACAGAGACTTATCCACGGGGACGCCCATGTGAGCAACCTGCTCAGCGGGCCATCGGGGCGGACGGTGCTGTGCGACTTCGATGCCACCTGTGTAGGCCCTTGGCAGGTCGACTTGGTGGCGGTCGCGGTGGGTGAACGTCGGTTCGGGCGCACGGGGGCGCACGAGACGTTGGCCGCCGCCTACGGCCAGGACGTGGCCTCTGATCCCTCGTGGCCACTGCTGCGGGAGGCACGCGAGTTGAAGATGATCGTCGCCGCCGTACCTCATCTTGCGGGGTCCGAACAGGTGACCGCCGAGTTCAACAGGCGTCTCCAGTCAATCCGCGAAGATGACCAGGGGGCAGGCTGGACACCGTTCGCCGACCTGACCACGCCGGCCAAGAAGGCGGTGACACCATGACGCCCGACGCTGGCCCCCTCTACGAGGTCCTGGTTCGACCGGGCAACGGTCAGCGGGTATGAACGACTACATTCCTCTGCTTCCCGTGGCAGAAGAGGCAGTGGCGCGGGCAGCCGGGATGATTCGGCACCGCTCCCCCGGCCCCCTCACTACCAAGGGTGAGCGCGACTTCGCCACACAACTCGACTACGAGATCGAGCGGGAGATTCGTGCCTTCCTCCGGAGCGCCAACCCTGAGATCGGCTTCCTCGGTGAGGAGGGCGGGGTCCAGTCCACCGGCGTATTGCAGTGGGTGCTCGACCCTATCGACGGGACGGCGAACTTCGTCCGCGGCGTCCCGCTGTGCGCGGTGTCGCTGGGGCTGCTGCACGGGGATGACGCCGTACTCGGCGTCATCGAGGCACCCTTCCTGGGCAACCGGTACGCCGCCGCCCGTGGCAACGGCGCGACTGTCGACGGCAAACCCATCCGGGTCAGCAACACCACCCGGCTGAGCGACGCGATCGTGGCGATCGGCGACTATGCCGTCGGAGAGGACGCCGCCGCCAGGAACCAGCCCCGGCTCGCCCTGACCGCCCGGCTGGCCGAGACTGTGCAGCGGGTCCGGATGATCGGCACCGCCGCCCTGGATCTGGCCTGGCTGGCCAAGGGCCGGATCGACGCGGCGCTCACCCTGTCCAACCATCCGTGGGACATGACGGGTGGAACGGCTATCGCGCGGGAGGCGGGCGCTGTCGTCATCGACCACGACGGCAGCGCCCACCACCCCGGCTCGTCCGTCACCCTCGGCATCACTCCCGGCCTTGCCGAACAGGTGCGGGCGCTGGTCGGCGCCAACGCCCACGAACGGACTCGGCGATCCGCACCGCCGTCGCACCCGAAGCCATCCGCACCCGCCGAATCCGCGCCACGAACCCGAGCGCAAGTTACCCTTTAGTGCCCCAAGAACAATCCACCAAGACCCGAGATCAACGCGCTGCTCAACGGCCGCGCCGCGAGCCAGTGACCAAACTCAGGTTCGAATATAGCCAGACTGAATGACTGTTTGGTCAAAGCCGATCATTGAGTGGCGGAAGGCGATGAGCTTCAGCGAGCCTCTTATCCAGCTTGCGTATGGCATTCAGAAGTATGGCGAAGGACGCATCAACGCCCGCATGCGTAGAGGTTTGGGCAGCCAGTTCATTCCATGCGGCCATTAGCGGAAGCCACCACACTTCGAAGCCCTGCAGAGAAGAAGCCGCCTGACGATACTTTGCGAGAAGAGCATCACAATCATGCAGGGCGTCGGGATTTCTATCTAGAAAGTCAATCAGCATCAAACCGGGGTCACTGTAGAGCCCTACGCGCAGCGCCTCAAGCCGCTCGATTCGAGACTTATCTTGACGCATCTTAATCGCCGCCGAGAGCCCTTCGGGAGTAGACCGCAGAGAGCTAGAGGCGACGAGAAATCTATAAGAACCGGACGGGCAATCCACCTCCTCGCCAAACACAGCATTTATCGCGTCCTGAGCCTCAGCAGGCTGGTCCGCCGAAAACTGATAAGAAATTCTGCAAGCAGTTCTACTCAGATAGTTCCGCGCAGCACTCAAACGGTCAAGGTGATATCGTTCACCTTTTCTAAAAGAACCTGATATCACGGCAGTGAATTGGAAGCTGCCGGTACTGGAAGGCAAGGATGTCTGGTAAGGGACGACAGCCTCTAGACGCCTAAGGCGTGCCCATTTCACTCAGTTACCTTCAGAAATCCTGGGGAGCCGCAGCTCAAGCCGATCAGCAAGGTCAGCCATAGGATCTTGGGCTATGCCCAGACCTCGCAACATGCTCGAAAGGCCAAGTATGCCAAGAATTGCTCCGTCCTCTTGGGCCGCTTCAGCAAGCTTCACTACTAACCATTCATATCTCTCCAGATCACCTGCAGTCGACGCAAAAAGACTACCTATCGATGCATGACCAGCGGGGTCCAACATTAGTTGAGCAAGCAGACCACCAACTCTAATTCCGCGGCCCTCTAACCCAATGAGCCACTCAACATTACGCCCGGAACCTATCATCGCCACCGCAGCGTACTGTGCGCACATATTGGTTGGATAATCTCGAACCCAAAACTCCACCGCGTTCTCGAAGCTATTTCTCGACCTATCGGACGCGATGAAGGCCCGGAAGGCTTGAAGAATAAGGTCTGGAACTTTCTGGTGAGTCTTCTCTGCGTCCGCCACGCGCTGCAAACGTCGGAGCACGATTGGGCGAAGGCTGCTAATGTACTCCCGCCGGGCCACCTCAATCACTACCGGCTGAAGTTCTACCCGCTCAGCCCAGTCATACAGCAAACGATCACATTGTCGACGAAAATGAGGATCCGATATCAAGCTAGAAAGAACCGCAGCTAGCACAGCATCATCGGACTGCCTTCGCGCCACCCGCTTCAACTCATTCTTGACAAAATCAATATCTTGGCCATGCTTGATAAGACCGGAAATCCAGCTAGCCGCATCTGGGAACTCGCTGCTATCTGAAATCTCTGCTTGCAGCAGCCAGTCAACTACTGCCTCTCGGAGAGATTTGTAATTGTCCCAGACGTAACGAACTACGGCGGTGGCCATCGCCGGCCGAGCCATCACTGCGATTTCACCGTATGCGATTTTCGCACCGATGGTCCTGAGTCGCCCTCTTACACCGGGACCCGCAAGAACATCATACAAAGACCTCTTTCCAGAGCTTTCTACCCTACCAGCAAGCATGCTCGACAAGCGCTGCGCATCTTCCTCAAGCAGCGCAATTCGCGACTTTCCCTTGAACGACAGAGCCAGGAGGAGGCAGCGATCCGCAGCAGACAGGTTCTGCTGTGGAGAATCAGCAGCCTTTTCCCCGCCAGGGGCAGAATGAGAATTCGATGAATCAGTAAAGGCGAGGTCTAAAACTCCTACATAGCTATCCAACGACTGGGCGATACGAGCAACCAGGGTGCCTATTTCGGCAGAGTCTCCACTCCAGCCCTCGGCAAGGTTCTCGATTTCCGCAGCTCCCACTGCCGCCTGGACTGCATTCATTCCGTCCAGATGGCGGGCAACATCTTCAGATTTCGCTACGGAGACGAGTTGCGGAGCTTGGACGCCAAGGTGGCGTAACACCAGGGTACGAGGGTCAGGTGGATCGACCAAGCGGACCACATGAACGTGGGAAAACTCTGCCAAACTTAGACCACGCAATAGCGACTCTCGTATTGTTAATACAAGCCTCGACTGAAGGCCATTCAGCAATTCGGCAGTCTTTTCTAGATCACGCATAAATGCAGTCGAAGGCAAATCATGATCGGGATCTTTTAAGTCAAGCAGATAAGCGCAGTGAGGTTTCGAAGGAATCGCACTCGCAGTCGGTGAGTCCCAGTCGCCGGGTTCTAGTTGGACGATGCTGGTTTGGTCAGGAGTAATGCGAGCGAGAAGGCAGCTCGCGAAGGTTGTAGCACCAACTCCCGGAGACGCCTTTACGACTATTATCTGGCCAGCAGAAAATGCGGAGGTTGCGTCCTCCCATGCATCCCTCCATGCTTCGGGCAGGAAGAACCTTTCGTCGCTCGTAAGCGAAGTCCTATCTAGCTCGGAAACGGTTAAGGCGGAAACCCCAGTCGGCACAGCAGGCGCGGGAAACTGTTGCAGCGGCACAGGCACGCCTGGAGGAATAAGAGGTAGCAGAGATTCAACTCTACTGATCCAAACCCGGCCGTGCGACCATCCATCTACACTGTTGTACCGACCGCTCAGAACACCGATCACTGCATCATCCACGCCACGGATGACCGGGCAACCACTCATACCTTGGGCAGTTCCTGGGGCGTCGCCGGAAGCGATCTGGAAACCATCGCCCTGCCGCTCGACTCCATTCCATCTACCTCTTGCCGACAATCGCATGTATTCGGCGTCAAAGTAGGACTCACGCAACGTACCAAACCCGACCATCTGAAACTCATCGCCCGGCTGCGGTATGTCAGATCTCATCAAATGGCTGATACTGCCCGAGAGCGCATTCTCCGCCTTCAACACCGCAAGATCTGCCCGCTTGTCGACAGCAAATATTTCAGCAGGAAAATGAAGAGAATCCGGACCATCAAGCGACGAAAAGGACACAACCCGCCCGACCTCCAACTCTAGGTCGAGATCGATAGCCAGAGCCTGCTGGAGCACATGGAATGCAGTAACAAGAACGCCGGGATGAACCTGGAAGCAGGTACCGACACTCACGCCATCTTGGTTAAGGATGCGACCTAGGAATGCATCGGATCCGGTCGAGATGAAATCGCCACCAGTCTTCACTCAACTACATCCTTGACATCGACCGAATCTTGCGCTTCGAACTCAACCCGTGCTGCACTTCCATAGATGACCTTCACGGATATATTTCCCTCAGCAGAGGCACTACCCAAGACGATCTTGCCTTGCGCAGAGAACTTCACCCCAAACTGCAATTCGAGCTGGTCCGGCTTCCCCGCCTGATCAGCCACTTGCTTTGCAATTCGAGCAGCCACTACGGCAAACTTTCCAATCACCTCCTCAGCCTCAGGCAGCATGGACCTAAATCTATCGCCAGGCATCCTACGAGCAGTCGGCTGAGTACCGGGGTCAATAGGCACCTCTATTTCAATCTCTATGCCGTCAATCTCGGCAGGAATACGCGTTACCGCCAAGCTAAACACCTCACACAATCTTGTTTATTCGAAAGACCAGAAGCACAGGCAGGGAATCTGAAACGGGTCGCGTTTCTTTTTTCGCGCGCCCCTTCAGGCCACGACTCAACTAGCAGGGCAGCCAATCGCGTCTAGCTATGCCTCCCACCTTCTCAACATGGGCACTCTCAGACATTACCGTCAGTAGCTCACCACTGGGACCCCCACCCCGACTCCTGGAGGTTTCAGCTCCGACTTCCAGGGGGAGCGCCTTCCCGCACCTTCCCCATCTCTCCACCTGAGATCATCAGGGGTTATTGCTGCTCATTGAGGCGGGGAGCCTACCTTGATGGCATGAAGGCAAGAGATCTTTGGATCTTCCGAAGAAGGGCGAGGAAATTGTCTGTCAAAGACCCGACAGACGTTCAAAGCGATCGCGGCATCTCACTACGGTGGCCCATGTGGCTGATCTTGAACGGGGCATCTACGAGCATCTGATCACCCGCCAGCTCGCCACCCGGCTCCACCACCTCGACCCGGTCCACGTCCAGCATCGTCCTTTGGACCCCGCCGACTCCCACCAGACCCTGACCCGGCACCTCATTGCCCTCATCAGTCGCGCCCTCCAGGCCGTCCCTGGCGGCGACGACAAGCTGCACCGCCAGGTCGACCTCGCCAACCGGATCGCGCAGGCCATCACCGATCTCGATCCGGACGCGGCCAGCACCGACGACCAGATCGCCGACGCCCGCAACCTCCTGCACGCCATCGCCGCCCCACCCACACCCCCGGCGCAACCGGCATTCCCGCAGCGCCCCACCACCCCGCTCTCCACCGGCGCGCTGCTGGTCAACGGCAGGCACCAGCCCCGCATCGGCCACGAGGTCAACCACGAGATGACCTCGGCGGGCAGCGTCGACCTGCTCTGCGCGTTCATCAAGTGGTACGGCCTGCGCGTCGTCGAACCGGCCATCCGTGAGCTGATCCAGCGCGGCGGCAAGCTACGCGTCATCACCACCACCTACCTGGGCGCGACCGACCAGCGCGCCCTCGACCGGCTCGTCGAACTCGGGGCCGAGGTCAAGGTCTCCTACGAGACCAGGACCACCCGGCTACACGCCAAGGCGTGGCTGTTCCGCCGCCACAACGGCATGACCACCGCGTACGTCGGATCGAGCAACCTGTCGAGGACCGCGCTTGTCGACGGGGTGGAGTGGAACGTCCGGATCTCGAACGTCGAGCAGCCGCACGTCATCGACACGTTCACCGCCACCTTCGAGGACTACTGGAACGACCCGGCGTTCGAGGCGTACGACCCCGGCCGGGACGCCGAGCGGTTGCGGCGGGCGTTGAGCGGCGAACGCCGCACCGACGCGCCGACGCAGATCGCCAACCTGGATGTGCGGCCGTACCCGTACCAGGCGGAGATCCTGGCCGACCTGGACGCGGAGCGGCAGGTGCACGGCCGGCACCGCAACCTGGTGGTGATGGCGACCGGCACCGGCAAGACGATCGTCGCCGCCCTGGACTACCGACGCCTACGCAGGAGCGGAAGCGTCGACTCGCTGCTGTTCGTCGCACACCAGGAACAGATCCTGCGGCAGAGCATGTCGACGTTCCGGCAGGTCCTGGGGGACGGCAGCTTCGGCGAGACGCTGGTGGGCGGCCAGGTGCCGACGAGTTGGACGCACGTCTTCGCCTCCATCCAGTCGCTACAGCGGCGGGAGATCGACCCGCAGGCGTACGACATGGTGATCGTCGACGAGTTCCATCACGCGGAAGCGCCGACGTACGCCCGGTTGTTGGAACGGCTTTCGCCGCGCGTACTGCTGGGGCTGACGGCGACGCCCGACCGGGCCGACGGCGGCGACGTGCGGCGGTGGTTCGACGGGCGCGCGGCCGTGGAGCTGCACCTGTGGGAGGCGCTGGAGCGGCAACTGCTCGCACCGTTCCAGTACTTCGGGGTGCACGACGACACGGACCTGTCGCACCTGCGGTGGCGGCGCGGCCAGGGGTACGACCTGGCCGACCTCGACGGCGTCTACACCGGTGACGACGCGCGGGCGCGGATCATCCTCAGGGCCGTCCGGGACACCGTGGACGCCGGCCGGATGCGGGCGCTCGGGTTCTGCGTGGGCATCGGGCACGCCGAGTTCATGGCCGACTGGTTCACCCGGCACGGCGTACCGTCGGCGGCGGTCACCTCGCGGGCGGACCGCGCGGCCCGCGACGGGCTGCTGCGGGAGTTCAAGGCCGGGAAGCTGCGGGTGCTGTTCACGGTCGACCTGTTCAACGAGGGTGTCGACCTGCCGATGGTCGACACGATCCTGATGCTGCGGCCCACCGAGAGCGCCACCGTCTTCCTCCAGCAGCTCGGCCGTGGCCTGCGCCTCGACGACGACAAGCCGTGCCTGACGGTGCTCGACTTCATCGGCGGGCAGCACGCCAACTTCCGGTTCGACCTGCGGTGGCGGGCACTGACCGGGGTCAGCCGTCGGGCCGTCACGGCGGCCGTCGAGCAGGACTTCCCGTCGCTGCCCAGCGGCTGCCACGTCCAACTCGACCGGGTCGCCAAGGAGATCGTGCTCGGCAACCTGCGCACGGCGCTACCCACCTCGAAGAAGGGCCTGGTGGCCGAGCTACGGCAGCTCGGCGACGTCAGCCTCGCCGAGTTCCTGCGGGAGACCGGCCTTGAGGTGGCCGACGTGTACCGGTCGGCGTCGGTCGGCGGGTGGACCGGACTGCGGCGGCTCGCCGGCCTGGACACCTCGACCCCCGGCGCGGACGACCGGGAGTTGGGCCGGGCCATCGGCCGGATGCTGCACCTGGACGACGTCGACCGGCTCGACCTGCTGGCCCGGGTCGCCGCCGGTGACCCACCGCCGGACGGGCGGCTGTGGAACATGTTGCACTTCGACCTGTGGGGGCCGCAGGCTCCACTGACCTCGCGGGACGACCGGTTGGCCCGGCTCTGGGCGACGCCGGCCCGCTGCGCCGAGCTGCGCCAGGTCGCCGAGGTGCTGCGGGACCGCATCCACCGGGTCACCGCCCCCGTCGGCGCGCTGCGGGTGCACGCCCGGTACAGCCGCAACGAGGCGTGCGCGGCGTTCGGCATGCCCAACCCCGGGTCGCTGCGGGAGGGGGTGAAGTGGCTGGAATCCGAGCAGGTGGACCTGTTCTTCGTCACCCTGGTCAAGTCGGAGCAGCACTACTCCCCCACCACCATGTACGCCGACCGGGCCATCACCGAGCGGCTGTTCCAATGGGAGTCCCAGAGCACCACCTCGGCCGGCTCGGTGACCGGGCAGCGCTACGTCAACCATGCGCGGCGCGGGTCGAGCGTGCACCTGTTCGTGCGGGAGACCCGGGTGCCGGATCGGGACCTCGGTGCGCCGGCCTACCTCTATGCCGGGCCGATGACGTACCGGGAGCACACCGGGGACCGGCCGATGCGGATCGTGTGGGAGCTGGCGACCCCACTGCCGGCCGACCTGTACGCGGCGGCCCGCACCATCGCCGCATGAGCAGCCCACAGGTGTCAGGCTCTGAGCGAGCGTGCCCGCTCAGCTGAGGCGCTGCCCGGCGGCAGGGGCGCTGCCCTCCCCGCCGCTGGCGCGACGAGGTCCCACGGCAGGTCCGGCGCACAGCAGCACCGGGCGTTCGCCGTCGGCCGTGGGCGCGCCGCCAACGGCCGGTGGAACGCCACCGTCAACCCGGCGAGCGCCACCGTCACCGCCGCGAACCCGACCGCCAGCGCCGGCGACGCGTCCGGGTCGCCGTCGACCAGCATCACCACGGCCATCGCGGTCACCGAAGCGCCCAGGCAGGTCAGCCAGGTGAGCAACGGGTACGCCATCCGCTGCGCCCACGCCGCCCGGCGCAGCACGCCCAGGCCGACGACCACGGCAGCCGGGACGACGACACCCAGGTCCATCAGCTTGACCAGCCAGAACGGGGTGGGGCTGGCGGCGTACTCCACCATGGAGTTCGGGTCGGTCCACGCCGTCACCATGGCCGGCAGGTGCAGCCCGAACAGCAGGAACGCCGCCGCGCCGAGAAGTGTCACACCGGCGGCACGGGCGAGCCGACGCGACGGGGCGGGCGGATGCGGCGGCAACGCTCGCCAGGCGAGCACCAGCGTCGCCCCGGCGAGCAGGAAGACGGCCAGCAGCAGCGGGAAGAACCGCTCCACGTTTCCCGGCAGCCGCAGGTACTCCTGACCGATCACGACCTGGGCGTAGGTGTAGAGGGCGAAGCCGGCGACACCGGCGGCCAGCGGCGGCGCGACCGGATGCCGGCGGCGGGCGAGCGCGGCGGCGGCCACGGCCAGCGGTGCCACCACCAGCAGCGCGGCGGCGTCGCTGCCGACCAGCTGGTGCAGGGTGGTCGGGGAGGTGCGGTAGCGCATCAGGCCCGCCCCGACCGGACCGAGCAGCGAACTGGTCGCCATCGCGACGGCCAGCGCGGTGAGCACGACGGCAAGCGGCCGGTACGGGTCGACGGCCCGTGCCGCCGGGCGGGTGGTGAGCTGCGTGGCCATGGTGCGCCTCCCCGCGGATCGGTCTCCCCTCAGCGTGCTCCGCCGCAGGGAGGGACCGGCAGGGAGTGAGGTCACCATCTGGGGGACCTTCGGTCTGGACGACGGAACTTGAACGGCGTCGACGTTCGGCTACGCGACGGACGTCCACCTCGACGGAAGGACTCGAAGGGGTCAGCTCGGCGAGCCGGGCAGCTACCTAGGGGCAACGATGAAACAATCGCCGGGTCGGTCACAAACGATCATGCCGGAGGGCGTCGTGAGCTTCGACTTTCTCATGACCGACCATCCGGCCTGGCATTCGGAGGGCTTTCGCAGGTCACGCATACTGACCCTCGACGCAGGCGCTGCCTGGATCATCGAGGTCCGAGGCCAGCAGGTGACCACGACCCACGTGTACGGCGAACAGACACCGCCTCCCCTGGACGTCTTCTCGCTCCCGGCGGTGCCCCGTCCGCAAGCGGAACCGATCCTCGCTTCGTTGGCCGGGATGGGATCAGTGGCCCGCCTTCGCAACCCCAGCCTGTGGGAAGCACTCGCGACGGCGATCATCCGGCAGGTGATCCGCGCGGGACAGGCCCGCAGACTCTACCGGGACTTCTGCCGTCGCTTCGGAGACGTGATCGCACTATCCGTTGAGACGGACCTTCACACTTTCCCATCCGCCGAACGTGTACTAACCCTGAGCGATGACGACTTCACCGAGAGTGGCATGTCGTTCAAACGCAGACCACTTCGGCACGCCGCCACCGCATTCCTCACCCACGGGCCGTCCTGGGTGGAGCTATCACCGTCGGTCCTGGTCAAGGAACTCCAGACCGTGTCTGGCATCGGCCCGTGGAGCGCCGGCGCCGCGGTGGCCGACTGGAGCAACGACTGGGCTCTCTACCCCTACGCTGACCTGGCTGTCCGCACCTGGGCGCGACACGCGAATCCCCACCACCCCTGGGCCGCTGACGAGCCGACCTTCGGCCGGCAATGGCGGCGGGTGACCGGTGACCACCTGGCCACGTACACCCTCCTCACCCTCGCCTACGGCACCCAACAGGCCGGAGCTGTCTGACCATCCCATCCTCGGCGTCATCCCCGGCACACCGATCGATCTTCTGCTGGTCAACGCCCCGCTGCGGGATTACACGCTCCGTCCCCGGGTCAACGACTTCACGTTGCCGGTGCTCGGGATGGGCTACCTCGCGACATACGCCGCAGCACAGGGTTTCACCGTCGGCGTGCTCGACGGCGAATCCCTCGGTCTTGGCATCGGCCGCATTCAGGCGATCGTCAATGAAGTCGCACCTCGTTGGGTGGGTTTCAATCTGCTGGCACCGACCTACCACCTGAGTGCGCGCATCGCCGCCGGACTCGATCCGGCGATCCAGATCATGGTTGGCGGGCATCAGGCGAAGGCGATGCCGCAGGCCGTGATCGAAGACCCCCGGTTCGCCCGGCTGGAAGCGCTGGTCGTCGGCGAAGGGGAAACCCGGGTGGCGGAACTCCTAGAAGATCACCACCACCGGGTGCGGTTGCCAGGGGTGATGTGGCGGGATCCCGTGCTGGGTACGCCGGTCACGGGCGGCATTCCGGGGACGGCGTGGCACCTGGCTCCCGACATCAACGCCCTACCGTTCGTCGACCGCCGGTTCTTCGCCGCCGACCCCTACCGGTCGGAAGGTGGACCGCTTGAGGCGGCCATGGTGGGCGCTCGTGGCTGCCCGTACGACTGTTCGTTCTGCGGGGCGGCCGTCAGCGCCAACCCCGACGTCACCATCCGCACCCGGGAGCCGGCCAACATCATCGCCGAGATGGACGAGCTACATGCCCGTTACGGCGTGACAGCGTTCCGATTCGTCGACGACCTCTTCCTCGGCCACGAACGCTTCATCCGGCGATGCATGGCGGCATTCTCCGAGGTGGGCGTTGGCGGCCGGTACGTCTGGGACGCCACTGGACGCATCAACATCCTCGCCCGCGTCGACGACGCCCTGCTGGAGACGCTTGCCAGCAACGGCTGTCGTGAGGTGGCCCTTGGCATCGAGTCCGGTAGTGAGCGCCTGCTGGGCCATATCGGCAAGCGGATCAGACCGGACCTGACGCGGGAGGTGGTCCGCCGCCTCACTCGCCTGGGTATCAGCGTGAAGGGCTACTTCATCCTCGGCCTACCCACCGAGACGTACCACGAACTGGAAGCGACCGTCCGGCACGTCCACGAACTCTGGGACCTCACTGACAACATGCCTGGGGGATTCCGCGCGAGTGTCTTCGAATTCCGGCCTTATCCGGGCACGCCCGAGTGGCACCGGCTGATGGCGACCGGCCAGTACGACCCGGCCGATCTTCTCGACTACACGGCAGTGGACCTGACCGACGACGGACTGGATGAGGCGATGCGCGCCCGCGACGAGTTCAACTTTTCGGTCAACCTTCAGTTCGGGGAGGTCGAGTTGTCCCATGTCCGACGCCGACTGGTCGAGTTGGCCCGTATCCAACATGACCGGTCGTCGACACGATGACCGGCCGATTCATCGTTCTGGATGGTCCGAGCGGCGTCGGCAAGACGACCGCTGCCGCGTTGCTCGCCAGTCTCGTGGCCGCCGACGGATGGGAGGTCCACCAGACCAAGGAACCGAGCCACACCAGGTTGGGTGAGACGGCGCGGCACGGCACGGACGACTACCGTGGTCTGACGCTCGCCTGCCTGGTGGCCGCCGACCGCTACCACCATCTGGAGACCGAGATCCGGCCCGCGCTTGCCGCCGGGAAAGTCGTCGTCTGTGATCGCTACCTGGCAACCTCGCTGGTGTTGCAACGACTCGACGGTGTGGAAGGCGACTTCATCTGGGCACTCAACCAGTACGTCGATCGTCCGGACCTGACCATCATCCTCACCGGCGATCCGGCCCGTTCCAGAGCCAGGGCCGCCGCTCGCGGCATCCACAGCCGGTTCCATCGAGGTGGTCCGGAGGCGGGGCGACAGGAACGTGAACGCTACGACCAGGCGGCGGTGGAGTTGACGAGGGCGGGTTTCTCCGTCCACCGGCACGAAGTCGGCGAGCAGAACCCCGAAGAGGTGGCGGCCGCACTGCTGCAACAAGTCAGGCGGCTGCTCGCCACGAACGGCACTCAGCTACCGACCGGCAACGCCGAACGCAGCAGCGAATCGTAGGTCTCGGTGCTGCGCGCCAGCTCCACGCCGAGAGCGCGGGCGAACCGGTCCAGTTCCTGCTGGACCTCGGTCGCCGACCGGTCGCCACCCACCATCACCTCGATCTCGAAGAACGCGCCGAGGCCGTCGACCTCGTCGAGGCAGAGCAGCATGTCGTCGAGACGGGCCGTCCGCCGGTTCTTCACGATCCGGGTGGTCGGGTAGAACCCCATCGCGAGGATCGCCGCGTGCATCGGCTCCCGGTCCAGGACTTCCGTCTCGTGTTCCGCGCAGGCCAGCTCGTTCTCCAGGGGCCGTTTCACGCAGAAGGTGTGCCGGCCGTTCTCGGTACGCAGCCGGGCGAACGCCGCGCCCGCCTTGCTCTGCCCGTAGGTCCAGCCGTTGGCCGCGTACGCCTGGTCGTCCTGACGGATCGGCGCGGAGAAGACGGCGCCCCGGGCGGCCAGGGCTCGGATCAGCGCCGACGGCTCGACCACCCGGTACTTGACCTCGATCTCCCGCAGGGCGGTGGCCATCGCATCTCCATGATCCGGATCGGTCTCGTACCGGGTCACTCAATCACAGCGTCGACCCGCTGGACGGCCGACACCCTGGCCGGCCCCTCCCGGTCAGGGGACGCCCCGATGCCCAGCTCCTCGATGCGCTGCCACAGTGGTGCCAGCGCCGCCTCCGGGTCGCGGCTGAACACGCTCCCCCGGATCCGGACGAAGACGCAGTTGCCGACCCGTTCCAGCACCGCCTGCCGGCGCATGTCGCTCTCCCACTGCTCCGGCCCGTGGTACGCGTCGCCGTCGCACTCGATGGCGAGCCGCCGGCCGTCCGGGGCGGGCAGCACGAAGTCGATCCGGTACGAGCCGATCCGGAACTGCGGCAGCGGCCGGTGACCCCGACGTAGCATCCGCCGCAGCACCTCCCGTTCGAAGTCGCTGTCGCAGCGCTGCTCCAGGTCGTCGTACGCCTCCTCGGCGGTGTTGACGTTCTGGCAGTAGCGCAGCAGCAGCCCCCGCGCGTCGTCGGGGCGCAGGTCGTCGGGCTGCACGGAGTGGAACACCCAGAGCTGGTCACGGGCCCGGGAGGCGGCGACGTTGACCCGGCGGTGGTGGTCACGCTTGGTGAAGGCGGAAACGACCCCGTTGTGCGGGGAGACGACCGTGGACACCAGCACGACGTCGCGTTCGTCGCCCTGGAAGGTGTACGGGTCGCCGACGCGCAGCCGGCGACGCTCCATCTCCTCCTCGCCGACCTCCTCCCGCAACCGGGCCAGCAGGTAGAGCGCCTGTCCGCTGGTGCTGAGCAGGCTGACCACGCCGATGCTGCGTCCGGCGTAGGCGGGGTCGGCGACGATCGCGGCGACCCGGGCGACGAGGGCTTCGGCCTCGGCGACGTTGACGTTGCCGTACGCGGGCAGGTCCTGGCGGATGCCCTCGGGCACGTGCACGGCGACGACCGGGTCGCCGATGCCGGCGGGCCGGTCGGTGCGCAGCGGTTCGATCTCGCCGCCGTAGTAGGTGTCGCTGGAGAAACCGATGATCGCCGGTACGGACCGGAAGTGCTCGGTGAGCAGGATCCGCTCGGGCGACCGGCGGACCGCGTGGTCGTAGAGGCTGCTCTCCGGGTCGAAATGCTCGGCCGACGGCACGTCGACCAGGTGTGAGTTGACCAGACCGGTGACGCTGCCGACGAAGGAGAGCTGCGGCCCGATCTGCTGGTCGTCGCCGACGACGACGGCCCGTTCGGCGAGGCTGAGGATCGGCAGCGCGAACAGGTCGGCCTGGGACGCCTCGTCGACGATGACCACGTCGAACTGCGCCCCACCGGCGAACTGTTCGATGGCCCGGTCGACGGACATCACCCACACCGGTACGGCGTCCACGGCGGCAGCCATCGCCTTCTGGGCGTGGGCCTGCCACTGGGCGGCGTTCTTGCCGGTCCCCTTGCCGATCTTGCGGAGCGCGGTGGTCCAGTCGGCGAGGGCGGCCCGCCGCCGGTCGTCCAGCGCCAGCGACACCTCCAGCCAGGCGGAGGCGACCACCAGGTCCTTGGTGAGCTGCCGGATGCGTTCCCGGGTGCGGTCGACGCGCCGGCCCAGGGCGACCGGGTCGACGCTGCCGACGACCTGGTCGAACCAGGTCTGCGCGCGTCGCCACCGCCAGCGGTCGAGGCACTGGGCGCCGGTGCCGTGCAGGGCGACGGCGGAGCCGGCCTCGATCTGCGCGGTCCAGTCGGGGGCGGCGGGTCGCAGCCGGTCGGTGAGGTGGGCGAGGCGTCGCGCCTCGGGGCGCAGGGCGGCGAGCCGGCGCACCTCGTCGAGGATGCCGTCCCAGCCGTCGAGGTCGCCCTGGTAGGTCTGGTCGAGCAGCCGCCACAGGTCGCTGGCGTCGGCACCGGACATGCCGTGCTGGAGCAGCGCGTCGAGCCGGTGTTCCTCGGCGACCAGCTCGTCGTGGACGAACACCGCCGTGCCCCGGTCGAGCAGGGCGACCAGCGCGGTCAGCCGGCGTACGTCGATGGTGTGTTCGGCGCGCGGCAGCAACCGGCGGACGGTGCGCAGCAGGGTGGGCCAGCGTCGCCGGTCCCAGTCCAGCGCGGTGGCGGCGGCGGTGAGCAACTGGCCGGTCCAGTACTCCGGATCGTCGCCCACCTCGGGCGGCAGGCCGAGCGGCGCCCGCCACTCCGCCCACCGGGTGGCCAGCGCCTGGCGCAGCCGACGGCGGGTGACGTACGCGACGACGATGTCGACGTCGTCGGCGCTGCGCAACACCTCACCGTCGATCCGGCAGTCGGTGACGATCCGGGCCAGGGTGCCCTGGAAGAGCTTGTTGACGCCCTTGCCGGCGGCGAACCGCTGCCGCAGCTCGTCGAGCAGGGCCAGCAGCCGGCGCGGTTCGGTCAGGTGGGCGTCGGCGACGGTGACCTCGTGCCCCGCGATGACCCGGGCAGCGGCGGCCAGGTCGGCCAGCGCCTGCTGGCTGGCGGTGACGTGGTCCTCCCACCGGATCCGCCAGTTGGCGTCGGCCTGCAGCAACGCGCCGAGCCGGTCGGTCCACGCCCCCTCCCGCTCGGTGAGCAGGGTCAGCGCCTCCCGGAGCTGCCCACCCAGCTCCTCCAGGGCGGGCTGCCCGAAGGCGCGTACCTCGGCCACCAGCACCCCGGCGTCGGCGAGCCGGTCCAGTTCGCGCCGGGTCGTGGCCAGCTCGCGGCGGTCGGCCCGGACCGCCTCGGCGGTGGGCAGGTCGGCCGCCGTCGGCAGCTCACGCAGCGCCTGGACCCGATCCTGCCGGCCGGTACGCCGGGCGATGTCGAGCAGGTCGCTGAACTCCTCGACGCTCAGCGGGGCGTCGAGGTCGGGGGCGAGCGGATCGGGGATGTCACCGTACCGGTCGGCCCGTTCCCGCAGCCAGGTGCCGACGTCACCGGGGGACAACCGGATGCCGTCGATCTCGTACCGGGCGGATTCGTTCTCCGCCAGGGCGCGCAGGCCGCCCAGGGCGAGCCCCAGGTCCCGCTCGGCCTCCTCCAGTTGCCGGCGCAGCCGGTCGACCTTCTGCTGCTCGGCGCGGCGGTCCAGGGTGGCGCCCCGGTCGGAGAGCTCCCGGGCGGCGAGCTGCAACTGCACGAGCTGGTCGGTGGAGCGGCCGAGCACCGCCAGGCACAACGGCTGGATCTCCTGCGGCAGGCCGTCGCGCAGGACCCGCAGCGGGTCCTCCTTCTGGGCGACGACGAGCACCCGCTTGCCGTGCGCCATCAGGTGACAGATCAGGTTGCGGATGGTGTGCGTCTTGCCGGTGCCCGGCGGCCCCTGCACGGCCACGTTGCGGTGCTGGGCCAGCCGGCGGGCGATGGACTCCTGCGCCTCGTTGGTGGGCAGCGGCATGAGCAGCCGCTCGCCCAGCGGCTGCCACCGCTGCGGCTGGTCCTGCGGCATCTCCAGGCGGCTCGGTTCGTGGGCGAGGATGGCGGCCAGCGCGCCGATGCCGGTGGTGTCGCCGGCCAGCAGCCGGGCCCGCAGCTCCTCCAGGAAGCGGCGCAGCATCCGCTGCCGGGGCCGGACGAACAGCACCCCGGTGTCGTGCACGTACGGGCCGGTGGGGGCGGGTGCTCCGGCGTCGCGCAGCACCGGGTCGTGGCCGAGTCGGCGCAGCGCCCGCTCGAAGAACTCCCGCCGGTCGAATTCGGACCAGACGTCCAGGTCGAGTTGCCCGCCGACGCCGGCCAGGGCCAGCAGTTGCCGCAGGTAGCGCTCGTCGAGGCCGGTCAGCGGATCGGTCTGCAACCGGGCCGGCCCCTGCGGCGCGACCCGGACGACCGACCGGTCCGCGTCGAACTCGACGGCGACCGGGGTCACCACCAGCGGGTACTGCACCCGCTGGCCGTCGACCTCGGTGCGCAGGACGCCGTGGCCCCAGACCAGTTCGTGACTGGCGGCGGTCATGTCGACCCGGTGCATCAGGTCGAACAGGGCGCGGTGCAGCTGGCGTACCCGGTCGGTGCGGGCGGCCTGCTCGGCCCAGGGCCGCCAGTGCAGTTCGCGCCACTGGTCGAAGCGGGGTCGCAGCCGTTCGACCGTCTCCTGGTCGCCGGCCAGTTGCGGCTCGGCCGGGTAGGACGGGGTGCCGGCGAGGTGGGGAACGAACTCCACCGGGGTCTTGAGTCGCCGGGGAGCCGCCGGCAACCCGACCTGTAGCCAGCTGATCCCGTCGGCCGAGACGCCGACGTGGCAGTCGGGGTGGTCGGGCAGGTCGTGCTGCCAGAACGCTTCCGCGGTGGGCACCGCGCGGGCCGGTTTCTCCAGCTGGGCGCGCACGGCCATCAGGTAGTCGACCAGCGAGGTGGTGCGCTTCAGGATCAGCGCGGGCGATTCAGTGACGGACGTGGCGCGGGAGAGCATGCGGCACCTTTGCTGGCTGTGGCAGTCCCCGCGCACCCTACCGGCGATCTCCTCCGGAATGGACCTCCGGTCGGCGATCCCGCACCCGGTTCCACTGTGTCGACGGCCCGGACACGGGAGGTGCCGAGGACGGCAACAACGTCGAGGCGGTCTGCCACCGGCCGCAGTGACGGTCAGCCGGTCTCGGCCGCCGCCTTCGCCAGGTTGTTCGGCACGTCCTTCTGGTGGTAGATCCGTTCGCTCGGTTCGATCCCGGCGAGGAACATCGCGTACACCGCCGCCAGTCGCAGCCAGGCCACCGGCCGCAGCAGGGCCACCGCCCGCTCCGGCCGGCAGCCGGGCACGCCGGCCCGCCAGCGCGCACACCACTGTGCGACCAGGGCGTCGGCGGTTTCGGTGGGAACCCGCTCGGTGAGCCGGAGGATGTCGAAGGCCGGGTGCCCGACGAACGAGTCCCCCCAGTCGATGATGGTGTGCCGCTGCCCGTCGGCGCGGATGTTGCCGGGGTGCAGGTCGCCGTGCACGAGGGTGTCCGGCAGCCCGCAGCCGGCCACCTCGTCGAGTCGTGCCTCCAGGCCGGCGAGCTGCCCGTCGGCGTGGTGCGGGGCGAGCATCGACCTGGTCCACCGGGCCAGGGCCGGGCCGCGCAGGTCCGGCACCCCGGCGGCGACCAACCGGTCGACGGCCGGCACCGTGGCCACCTGGATGGTGTGGTGCACGACGGCGGCGGCGGCGCGTTCGGCGGCGTCGGCGTCGTAGCAGTCCTCCCCCGGCACGTGGTCGATCAGCATCCGCCCGTCGTCGCCGGCCGGCGAGCAGCGTCGGCGTGGCCGGATCGTCGCGCAGGTGCCGCAGCACCACCGCCTCGTGCCGGAAGAACACCGGCACCTGCTTGAGCCAGGCGGTGCCGTGCGGCCCGTCGATCCGCCAGATCGCCGACAGGTTACAGGTGCGCTGCTGCGTCATTTGCGCAGCCGGTCGGCCCAGCCGGTCGAGCTGCTCACCGGCCCAGGCCAGGCTCGCCGCCGGCCCGCCCGGCTGCGCGTAGGGCGCGCGCAGCGGATGCGCCGCCGGCTCCACCGCCCGCGCCGGCAGCAGCGGTACGCCCACCGGGCCGGCCACCTCCGCCAGGTAACCGACCTCGCCCCCGGACGGCCCGCCACGCTGCCCGGGGAGCAACCGCAGCACCGTCACCTCGACGCCGTACGCCTCGCGTGCCCCGGCGACGACCGCCGTCGTGTCCTGCCACCAGGGCACCGGCACGTCGAAGCGGGGCAGTGCGCCCAGGGTCCGGCCGGCGGCGTCGACCAGGATGAGGTTCACGGTGCGGGACGTGTCCGGGAGGGTAACGACGCCCGGTCCGTGTCCACGAGACGGATACCCGTGCGGCCCGTCGGGTGGTGGCCCCGCCGACCTGCCGGTGGTCAGCGCCCCGGGTCGGTGGCGAGGATGGCGTCGAGGCCTCGGGCGAACAGGTCGTCGTCACTCCACTGGCCGTCGTCGAGGTGGCCGGAGGCGGTAAGGGTGGGGTAGGCGGCGGCGTTCGCCACGAGGTGCCGGCGGGCCTCGGCGCGTACCTCGGGGTCGCTGGTCCGGTGCCAGGTGGCCTCGGTGAGCGCCGCGCCGATCACGTAGTTGGCCACCAGCCGGGTGACCACGGCCAGGTGGACGCCCGCGAATCCGGCGCGGACCAGCGCCGATTGCAGGAACTCCGTGCGGGCGAGGACGTGCGGGCCGAGCATCGGTCGTCCGATCAGGCTGGGCGCCCAGGGATGGCGGAGCATGGCCGCCCGCCACCCGGACGTCAACGTGCGCACGTCGTCGCGCCAGTCGGTGCCGGCGACCGGCAGTGGCACCTCGCCGAAGATCTGGTCGACGGCCAGGTCGAGGACGTCCTCCTTCGTCGCCACGTGCCAGTAGAGCGCCGTCGAGGTGACCGCGAGGCGTTCCGCCAGCCGCCGCATCGTCAGTCCGTCCACACCCTGCTGGTCGAGCAGGGCCACGGCCGCCGCCACGATCCGCTCCCGGGTCAGCGGGGTGGCCCGCCGGTTGCGGGCCGGCTCCTGGCGCAACCAGACCGTGCCGGCCCTGCTCTCGGGTCGACCATCTCGCCGCTCGGCCGCTGGCCCACTGAATTCCGTCGCGTCCACCCGCGTCAGCCTAGTACCGTACACAGTTAACTTAACGGTGTTAGGTCAGCTTTCCGCCGGTAAGGAAATAGGCGGGCCAACTCACCGGCTGTGGCCCCACCGTGCGTGGTGGCGTTCGCTCTGCGCAAGGACGGTGGCGACCCGTGCCGCTGATGCGGATACAACTGGACAGCGACAGGTACACCGCGCGCCGGGTGGTGGCGCTGCACCGGGCCGGAAAGGTCCACCGCGAATCCCGGGACGCCGCCCGCGACGAGGTGTGGCGGCGCGGGCGCACCCCCGCCGCGGAGCCCGTCTTCGTCGGCACCACGAATGGCGAGCCCGTCCACCTGGTCTATGACGTCGAGGTCCACCGGGACGTGACGTCGTGAGCCCGCCGCCACGTCGCTCACCCGGATCGGGCGGTCGCCCGCCAGGCCCGTACCGCATGCGCCGTCTTCCCGCTGAGGCCCGTGGTCAAGGCGGCCGGGTAGCGGCGGGACGGTCAGCGGACCGGGTCGGGGGTGCCGCATGGGACGCCCGGCCGGCAACGGCGCAGCCGATCCGCCGCCATCCGCCCACCGACGGCCAGGCCGTACCGCTCGACGGCGGTCAGGCCGTAGGCGCTGCACGTCGGGGTGTAGCGACACCGGCCCGGCCAGCGGTGCGACAACCAACGCCGGTAGCCGATGATCGCCGCCCGGCCCGCCCGGTCCACCACCGGCGCCCGACTCACCCGGGCCGTGGTCGCCCCCAGGGTGAGCAGGAAGGAGAAGAGCCCGAAGTCGCAGCAGGCCGGGCCGTCGCAGTCGCAGCCGTCACAGTCTGCGTCGCACCAGTCGCGCTTCTTCTTGTGCGGCTTCCGCTTGAGATGGATCACGCCGTACATGATGCGACGGCCCCGCCACCCCGACGAAGATCGGCGGCCGGACGGCTGCGGAGCCGCTCGCGCCGGCGACCACCCTGGCCCGCAGCGCCGGACGGTGTCGTCGATCAGGGCGCCGCCCGACCCGACCGGCCCGGCGAGAACGCGGCCGGCCCGGCGAGAACGGGAGCCGCCCGGCGAGAACGGGGGCGGCGGAGGCGCGGGGTCAGCCGGCGACCGGGACGGCGGAGGCGGCGGCGACCCCCTCCAGGTAGCCCCGGGCCCGTTCGGTCTTGGCGTACCGGCCGACCAGGGCCCAGAAGCGGGGGTTGTGGCTCGGCACGATGAGGTGCGCCAACTCGTGCAGCAGCACGTAGTCGAGCACCCAGTCGGGCATGTCCTGGAGCCGGTGCGAGATCCGGATCGTCCGGTCGGCCGGGGTGCAGGAACCCCACCGGCCGTTCTGGTTGGTGACCCAGCGGACGCTGGCCGGCAGGGCGTCGGCGCCCTGGTCGGACAGGTACAGGCCGATCAGCCGCAGCGCCCGGTCGAGCAGCTCGGTGTCGTTGCGGGCCAGCCGGCCCTCCCGGGCGGCGAGCCGGGCGAGCATCCGGTCGACCCACTCGCTCTCCTCGGCCCGGGAGAACTGGTCCGGGATGAGGACCACGACCCGTTCGCCGTCCCGGTAGGCGGACACCGTGCGTCGCCGGCGCTGACTGCGCCGTACCTCGACGACTGGCTTCCGCGACGCCGCCATCAGTGGGCCGCGCAGCCGTGGTTTCCTGCCACGAAGGAAAGCTAATGCGTACTGACCAGGGGTCCGCAAGGGTCAACACCCCGACACGCGCCCGGAAAATGGTGGTTGGTAGTAAGGAGTCCGAAAAAAACTGGTGGTGACCATGAGTTTCGGACCCCGTCACCCTTCGTGGCGAGCCCGACGGCGTCCGCCGGCCGCGATCTCCACGGTAGGTGATCGAGCCGGACGGCGTCGCCGCACCCCCGTCCGGGGGACCTCCTGCGGGGATCTACACGGCGTGTCCCCGGCAAACTCACTTATCCCGCCTATTTCGGGATGCACACTCTCGACGTCGACTTGCTCACAGTGTCGATGCACAGCTGACATGGAACCGCCCAGAGCTGGGTAGGGTCCGCCAACCGGCGGTCACGTGGGTGGCCGCGGAGAAGCACCCGACGCCGGCGCCCCGCGTGGCCCGCCGTCGGGAGAACCGCCGGACCGACGTGCCCGGCGGACGAGACGAGGAGGCTACCGTGGCCGACCAGGCCCAGACCTACAACGGTTACTGCGTGAAGTGCAAGGAGAAGCGGGACTTCGAGGGGCACGTCGAGGTTTCGAAGACCGGGATGAACATGGCCAAGGGCAAGTGTCCGGTGTGTGGCACAACAGTGAACCGCATCCTGGGCAAGGCCAAGGTCTGACCCGTCCGGGTGACGGGCGGGAGGGGCGGCCACCGGCCGCCCCTCCCGCCCGTCGACCCGAACCGTGCCGTCGACCCGAACCGTGCCGTCGGGCTCGGGGCGGGCTGACGGGCTCGGGGCGGGTCGGGCGCTCCGGCCCGACCGACTGTCGGTTGCCCGACATGACTACCGGCGGGTTGTGGATATCTCGCCGAATCCTGTGGACAACGCTGGACCCAGCGCTGCGCACCTGTGGACAACGATCGACTCACCGCAGAGATTCGGTCACGATCAGTCAACATGAGCCTGTCCCGCCCCACGCCGCCTCGCCCGACGCTGTCCCGCCCTGTTCTGCTGCCCGGTCTGACCAGGCTCTGGCGCGACCGGCACACCCTGCAACTGGGGCTGGCCCCGGGCCGGGCGGTGCTGCTGGAGGTGACCGACTCGCGCGTCACCCGGCTGCTCGACCTGCTCGACGGCACCCGCAGCGAGCGTGGCGTCCTGGCGGACGCGGCGAGCGCCCGGGTCGACCCCGGCCAGGCGCGCGGGCTGATCGACACGCTGCACGCCGCCGGGCTGGTCGTACCGGCGCACACCCTGCTTCCCCGCGACCTGACCGGCCCGGACCGTAGCCGGCTCGCCGCGGAGGCCGGGGCGCTCGCCCTGGCCGCGCCCGCCCTGCCCGGCACCCCGGCCCAGGTGCTCCGCCGACGGCGCGTCGCCCGGGTGGTGGTGGCCGGGGCGGGCCGGCTCGGCGCACCCGTCGCCGTGGCGCTGGCCCAGGCCGGCGTCGGTCACGTGACAGCCGAGCTGACCGGCCCGGTGCACCCGGGCGACCTGGTCGGGACCGGGCTGGCCGCCTCCGACGTGGGACACCCGCTGGCCGCCGCGGTCCGGGCCGCCATCGAGCGTGCCGCCCCGGGCACCCGGACCCGTTCGCCCGGCCGACGCCGGGTCGAGTTGGTGGTGCAACTCGGTGCGGACCGCCCGGCGGACCTGCTCGCCACCGGGTACGCCCGGCGTCGCCAACCGCACCTGCTGCTCACCCTCCGGGAGGGGGTGCCGGTGGTCGGTCCCCTGGTCCGGCCACCGGTCGGTCCCTGCCTGAACTGTCTGGACCTGCACCGCACCGATCGCGACCCGGGCTGGCCCGGCCTGGCCGCTCAGCTCGCCACCGGTACCGCTGACCAGTCCTGCGGCACCGCCACCCTGCTCGCCGCCGTCGGCTACGCGGTCGCCGAGGCGCTGACCCACCTCGACGGCGGCACCCCGGAGACGCTGGGCTGCGCGGTGGAGATCGGGCCGGCCGGCCGGTTCCGCCGGCGGGCCTGGGCCCCGCACCCCTCCTGCTCCTGCTCCGGTACCGGCCGCAGGCGGTGATCCTGCTCCGGCACCGGCCGCAGGCGGTGACCACGGCCCGACCGGGCCGGGAGCGGGAAAGGGGGCGCGGAAGGGGTATGCGGGCACCCGGCCCGGCTTCGGAGCAGCACCGAGGGCACGAAGTCGGTAACAATGGCCGGGTGACCGACATCCCGCGCCGCGCCGTCTCCCGGACCGCCAAGCTCGCCGCTCTGCCGCTCGGCTTCGCCGGTCGGACCGTCCTCGGGATGGGTAAGCGCGTCACCGGCATCGCCTCCGACGTCATCTCCGCCGAGATCCAGCAACGCACCGCCGAGCAGCTTTTCAGCGTCCTCGGGCAGCTCAAGGGCGGGGCGATGAAGTTCGGCCAGGCGTTGTCGGTGTTCGAGGCGGCGCTGCCGGACGAGATCGCCGCGCCCTACCGGCAGGCGTTGACGAAGCTCCAGGAGGCCGCCCCGCCGCTGCCGGTGGCGAGCGTGCACAAGGTGCTCACCGAGCAACTCGGGCCGGACTGGCGGGACCGGTTCGTGGAGTTCGACGACACCCCGGCTGCAGCGGCCAGCATCGGCCAGGTGCACCGGGCGGTGTGGCGGGACCCGGAGACCGGGGTGTCCCGTACCGCCGCCGTCAAGATCCAGTATCCGGGGGCCGGGGACGCGTTGCTCGCCGACCTGAAGCAGCTCTCCCGGCTCGGCGGGATGTTCCGGGCCATCCAACCCGGCCTGGACGTCAAGCCACTCCTGGCCGAGCTGCGGGAACGGATCACCGAGGAGCTGGACTACGAACTGGAGGCCGAGTCGCAGCGCGCCTTCGCCGCCGCGTACGCCGACGATCCGGAGATCTTCATCCCGGCGGTGCTCTCCGCGTCGCCCCGAGTGCTGGTCACCGAGTGGATCGAGGGAACACCGCTGGCGGACATCATCCGGGAGGGCACCGAGGAGCAGCGGAACGCCGCCGGTCGGCTGATGGCGACCCTGCACCTGTCCGCCCCACCCCGGGCCGGGCTGCTGCACGCCGACCCACACCCGGGCAACTTCCGGCTGCTGCCGGACGGCCGGCTCGGTGTGATCGACTTCGGGGCGGTGGCCCGGATGCCCGAGGGCACCCCCGAGCCGATCGGCCGGCTCCTCGGGCTGTCGCTGCGCGGTAACGCCGACGCGGTCGTCGCCGGGCTGCGCGAGGAGGGCTTCGTCAACCCGACCGAACCGATCGACGCCCAGGCGCTGCTGGACTACATCCGGCCCATGTTGGCACCGGTGGCCGAGGAGGAGTTCCGGTTCACCCGGGCCTGGCTCCGCGCCGAGGCGACCCGGCTGGCCAGCCCGAAGTCGCCCGCCTTCCAGTTCAGCCGGCAGCTCAACCTGCCGCCGTCGTACCTGCTCATCCACCGGGTGACGTTGGGCTCGATCGGAGTGCTCTGCCAGTTGGAGGCGAAGGCGCCGTACCGGGGCATCCTGGAACGGTGGCTGCCCGGCTTCGCGCCGGTGCCCTGACGACGAACGACGTGGGGGCGGTGACCGGAATCCGGTCACCGCCCCTGCGTATCGCTGGTGGTCTAGAGAACGCCCAGGTCGCGAGCCGACTGGCTCCGGCTCTTCATCGCGACGGTACGGGCGGAACGGTGCGCCTCAGTGCTCGTGGTGGTACGACCGGCCTGAGGCCGGCGCATTCGAGCCCGGGACAACGCTTCGTGGAGTAGTTGCATCTCGGTTCCGTTCGGCAGGTGCAGCATCGGTGTCAACTTTCTCGGGGCCGATGATCATCGGCGGTGGGTGGAACGGATCGGGTAGGTGTCAGGCTGCGAGCCGGACCGCACTGCGCAAGGTGGCCACACCACTGGCGGCCAGTCGCGCCTCGGCCTCGACCTGAAGGGCCGCGTCGCGGGCGAGGTCCTCCTTGCGCGGACGGCCACGGGGCCGCTTACGCGGGACGACCGCGCCACGCTCGAAGATCTCGCCGCCCCAGACGCCCCAGGGCTCGGCCCGCTCGACCGCGCCGGCCAGGCACTCGACGCGCAGCGGGCAGTCCCCGCAGAGCGACTTGGCGAGCTCCAGGTCGGTGGGCGAGTCGGAGAACCACAGGTCGGGGTCGAACTTCCGGCAGGGCAGGTTCGCCTCCAACTCGACGCTCACGTCGAGGGGGGCCAACGCCAGACTCATCTCCCGGTCACCTCTCTCTCACTTCGATCTCGTGGATCGCATTTCCGACGTACTTCGACGGGCAAAAAAACTGAGGCCGCGGATCCCGGTGAGCGGGTTCCGCGGCCTCGAGGTGAGCCGGTGGTCTGGGTATCAGACCGGTCTACCTCGAGGTGGAACGCCGCGGACATCCATGCGCTTCTTGGCGACATCGATGCCCAGACCCGTGAAGCCACTGGTCCCCTCGGCTCCCGCAGTGGGCGCAGCAGTCAGGTTCAGCTCGGCCTGAACCGAGACCTGGTGCACCTGCGGGTTCGACGGTCGGGCGGCGGCAGGGGCCACCCGGACAGCCGACGGCGGAGCGAAGGCAGCTGGCATCGCCGCCGGACGCTCATAGGTCAAGATCTCCACGGGTGCCACCTCCCTCACGTTCCTCGTGCCGACTCGGACTCAGCCCCCGTGAGCAGCCGGAATGGCGCTGCTCCCGAGGTGTGTTCTGAGGCTATTCCTCGCCCCGGGGCGAGGGCAAACGAATTTACGACGAGATTTCCAAAGTTTTCTCCGGGCCGATGTCGTCCACCGCCGCACCGTCGACCAACGCCAGCACCGCCTCGCCGTACAGGCCGAGTTTGCGGGGGCCGATGCCGGCGATCGCGATCAACTCCTCGACCCGGCCCGGCCGCCGTTCGGCCAGCGCGACGAGGGTGGCGTCGGTGAACACCACGTACGCCGGGACCTTCTGCGCCCCGGCCACCCGGGCCCGCCAGTCACACAGCCGCTCGTACAGATCCTCGTCGATGTCGGACGGGCAGGTCGGGCAGCGGCCCAACTTGCGGTCCGGGCCGGCCAGCAGGGTCGCGCCGCAGATCCGGCAGGACACCACCTGGGTCCGCCGGCGCTCCACCGCCCGCTTCGCCCCGCTCACCCCGCTCGCCCGGCCCGTGCCGGCCCGTTCGCCGCCGCCCGTCCGGTCCAGCTGGGGCAGGAACCGCGAGGGGCGGCGGGCCCGCCCACCCGGCGAGCGGGCCGAGGCGTACGACAGCCAGAGCCACTGGCGGGCCCGGGTGATCCCGACGTAGAGCAGCCGCCGCTCCTCCTCGACCTGCTCCGGGGTACGGGCGTACGAGGTGGGCAGGGTGCCCTCGGAGAGGCCGACCAGGAAGACCGCGTCCCACTCCAGCCCCTTGGCCGAGTGCAGGGACGCCAGGGTCACCCCGTCGACGGTCGGCACGTGCTGCTGGGCGGCCCGCCGGGCCAGCTCGTCGTTGAAGTCCGCCAGGGTGACCGGGCGCTCCACCGCCGCCGCCTCGCCGATCGGCAGCACCTCGGGGGTGGCCGCGTACTCCTCGGCGAGCTGGACCAGGGCGGCGAGCGCCTCCCAGCGCTCCCGGGCGGCCCCACCGGGCGGGGCGGCGTCGGGGGCCCAGCCGACGGCGGTCAGCGCCTCCCGGACGGCGATCGGCAGCGGGGTCTCGCCGGGGATCGACCGGGTGGCGGCCCGCAGCGCCACCATCGCCTGGCGGACCTCGGACCGTTCGAAGAACCGCTCCGCGCCCTGCACCACGTACGGGACGCCGGCCTCGGTCAGCGCCTTCTCGTACGCCTCGGACTGGGCGTTGGTGCGGAACAGCACGGCGATCTCCTTCGCCGGGGTGCCCGCGTCGACAAGCGTCCGGCAGCGGGCCGCCACCGCGTTCGCCTCGGCCGGCTCGTCGGTGAAGATCCGCAGCTCCGGTTCGGGGCCGGCCGGGCGCTGGCCGTGCAGCTCCAGGCGCAGCCGCGCCTCGGTGCCCCGGGCCTGACCGATCACCGCGTTGGCCAGGCCGACCACCTGCGGGGTGGACCGGTAGTCGCGGACCAGCCGGACCACCGTGGCGGCGCGGTGCCGGCGCGGGAAGTCGATCAGGTACGCCGAGGTCGCCCCGGTGAACGAGTAGATGGTCTGGCTGGCGTCGCCGACCACTGTCACGTCGTCCCGACCGCCCAGCCAGGCGTCGAGCAGCCGTTGCTGGAGCGGGTTGACGTCCTGGTACTCGTCGACGACGAAGTGCCGGTACTGGCCGCGTACCTGCTCGGCCACGTCCCGGTGCTCCTCGATCCCCCAGACCGCGGCCCGCAGCATGTCCTCGAAGTCGATCACCCCGGAGGACCGTTTCAGCCGTTCGTACGCGGTGAAGACCTCGGCCACCTTCGCCGGCTCGTACGGCGTCTCACGCAGTGCCTTGGCCGCGGCGACCGCGTACTCCCCCGGCTCGACCAGCGACGACTTGGCCCACTCGATCTCGCCGGCCAGGTCCCGGGCGGCGGCCCGGTCGGCCCGCAGGCCGACCTTGGCGGCGGCCAGGGTGACCACCCGGACCTTGCTGTCCAGCAACTCCGGCATGGCCCGCCCGGACAGCAGCCGGGGCGCGAAGTAGCGCACCTGGCGCAGCGCCGCCGCGTGGAACGTCCGCGCCTGCACCCCCGGCACTCCGATCAGGGCGAGTCGGGCTCGCATCTCGGCGGCGGCCCGCGCGGTGAAGGTGACCGCCAGCACGTGCCGGCCGGAGATCTCCCCGGCCAGCACCCGGTGGGCGATCCGGGAGGTCACCGCGCGGGTCTTGCCGGTCCCGGCGCCGGCCAGGATGCAGACCGGGCCGGCCGGGGCGGTCACCGCCGACCGCTGCTCCGGATCCAGCCCGGCGAGCACCGACTCCGCCGCTGAGTGAACCACCACAGCGAGGAATCATCTCAGCTCCGGCCGATGTTGCACCCGTTAGCCTGGCCTGACCCGGCCGGGTGCGGCGACCCTTGGAGGATCCGACGATGTTGACCATGTATTCCACCCCGTGGTGCGGCTACTGCCACCGGCTGAGGTCGCAGCTGGACCGGGAAGGCATCGGGTACGAGGTGGTCGACATCGAGCAGGACCCGAAGGCCGCGGACTTCGTGATGAGCGTCAACGGCGGCAACCAGACCGTCCCGACGCTGCGCTTCGCCGACGGCAGCGCCCTCACCAACCCCTCCATCACCCAGGTCAAGCAGCACCTGGCCGCGCTCCCCAGCTGACCCCGCGGCCCGCCCCGGCAGCGGCCTGCCCACCCGGGCCGGCCGCTCCCGGGGTTTCGGGTCACCGGCCGGGGAGACGGTGCGTGGCCGAGGGGTCGGGAAGAGGCCGGCGGGGGGCCGGGATACGGGCGGCCGGAGTGGGCGCGGGTGGGGGCGGCGGGATGAGGGCGCTCGGCGGGGTGAGGCGGCGGCCCTGCCAGAGCCAGAGGCCGGCGGCCGTGGTGACCACCCCGACGAGAACGAAGAGCAGCCGGTAGTCGAACACGCCGACGAGCAGCGCCCCGGTCCCGATGGAGACCGCCTGCGGCGCGCTGACCAGCGCCTCGGAGGCCGCGGTGACCCGACCGAGCAGCCCCGGCGGGGTACGCCGCTGGACCAGCGTGGTCAGCCCGACCATGGTCAGCGGCAGGGACAGCCCGGCGAGCAGCAGGGCCAGCACGCCGAGCCGCAGGTCCGGCCGGGCCAGGGCCAGCGCGGCCGGGCCGAAGAGGGTCACCCCGGCGGCGAGCGCCCCCAGCTCGCCGACCCGGCGGACGACCGTCGGCGAGATCAGACCGCCCACCAGGCCGCCGATCCCCTGCACGGTGATCAGCACCCCGACGAAGGCGGCGTCGCGGCGCAGCCCCTGGTCGACGTACGCGAAGATCAGCGACTCGGTGAAGCCCATCACGAGTGAGCCGAAACCGTAACCGAGCAGGGCCCGACGCAGGGCCGCCTCACGGGTCAGGTGGCGCAACCCGGCGCCGAGCTCGGCCGGCCAGCGCAGGGTGGCGGTGGCGGGCGGGTGCTCGGTCACCCGGAGCAGTCCCACCACGGCGGCGGCGACCACGAAGCCGGTCATCGCCAGGCTGGTGAGCAGCCAGCCGCCGACCGCCGCGTACAGGGCCGCTCCGGCCAGCGGGCCACCGAGGCGCAGGCCCTGCCGCACGGTCTGCAACGCCCCGTTCGCGTCGGCCAGCAGTTCGCTCGGCACGAGCTGGCGGAGCAGCCCGCTCAGGGTCGCGTGCAGCGTCAGGTAGGACAGCCCGTAGAGGGCGGCCACCACGTAGATGATCCAGACGTCGGCCCGGTCGCGGACCGCGAAGAGCGGGGTGAGCAGCAGTGCCGTGCCGAGGTTTGCGGCCACGAAGAACGGCCGGCGGGGGTAGCGGTCGACGACCCAGCCGACCAGCGGGGCCAGCACCATCGGCGCGATGATCGCGAAGATGGTCGCGCCGGCCAGCCCGTCGGAGCCGGTCAGATCCTTGACCCAGATGGCGAGGGCGAGCAGCAGCATCGACTCGGCCGCCATGCTGGCCAGCAGCGCGACGAAGAGCAGACGGAAGTCGGGGCGGCGCAGGACGGTGCGCATGGGGTTCCCTCCGGCGGGGGGTGGCGCCCGGGTGGACGCGTACGGGGGAGCTGCCGCCGGGTGGGGACGACATCGTCCCGCAGCTCGGCTGGCAGGTTCCACAGTCCTCTTTTTGTCGCAAGACACGCCCTCGCCGGGACCTCCGACGCCGGCCGCGCCGTCCATACTGACCGTGGGGGGCGAATTTCATACAGTTACCGTCGCGTCCGCGGCGGTCGACGGAATCGAGGACACCGTGCCTCCTGCCGTACCGAGTCCGATCCTGCGTCGACGCAGGCTCGGCAATGACCTGCGTCGCCTGCGCGAGGCGGCGGGACTCACCGGCGACCAGGTGATCGAGCGGATCGGCTGGGCGTCGGCATCGAAGCTCTCCCGGCTGGAGAACGGCCGCAGCCGGCCCGACCCGGAGGACGTCAGCGTCCTGCTCGACCTCTACGAGGCCGACGCCGAGCTGCGCGAAGAACTGCTCGTCATCACCGACGAGGCCGGCGACATGCGGGCCTGGCGCAGGTCGTACCCGGTGATGACCCAGCAGCAGTTGGGGTGGGCGGAGCTGGAGGCGGGCTGCGCCCAGATCCGCGAGTACAACCCGGTGCTGGTGCCGGGTCTGTTGCAGACCGAGGGGTACGCCCGGCTGCGGATCGTCTCGGCCAACGCCGCCGAGTTGGCCGGCCCGTCCGCCGGGGACGACCCGGAGACCGAGGTCAAGGCCCGGCTGGGCCGGCAGTCCCTGCTGGACCGCACGGACGCCCCCCGGTACACGGCGGTGCTGGAGGAGGCGGCGCTGGGCCGGCGGGCCGGCCCGCCGGACGTGCTGCGGGATCAGCTCGACCACCTCAGCGAGCTGGCCATGCTCCCGAACGTGACGTTGCACCTGCTCCTGCGGGACACCCCGATCGGCGATTTCTACCTGCCGCCGACGGCCTTCTCGCTCTACCGGTTCGCCGATCCGCAGGATCCGGAGACGCTGGCGATCGAAGGAGGCTTCATCGACGTCATGTCGACCGAGGCATCCACGGTAAATCGCTATAAAGTGGCATTTGAGTGGCTATGCTCGGCGGCGCTCTCCGCATCGGACACCCTTACCTGGCTCTTCACGGCGACGGGACGGCTGACCGACACGGCGGCCTCGTCCATGGCGGTCCAGGGTCCGGCGGCAGCGCCGGCCCAGCGCCGCCGACAACCCGGGCGCCTGACGGAACGGTGATCCGCACCGGCCCCGTCCGGGCCGGGCGACCGCCACTCGTTCCGTCGAAGCAGTTCCAGGAACCAGGAGCAGAACCATGAACGAGATCCAGGAGACCGTGCCCGCCGACGCGCGCTGGCACAAGAGCACCCGCAGCCAGACCTCCAACTGCGTGGAGGTCGCCCAGCTGCACACCGGAACGGCCGAGGTGGCGCTGCGGGACAGCAAGGACCCCAGCGGCCCGATCCTGCTGTTCCCGCGGGCCGGTTGGCTCGGCTTCATCGAGGGCACGAAGAACGGACAGTTCGCACTGGACTGATCCGCGGAACGGATGGGGCCGTCGGCAGGGTTGCCGGCGGCCCCGCGTCGTCCGGGTCACCGCAACTGTCGCCTCCGGACGGCAACCGACCTGACCAGGATGGGGTCAGCAGTGGCCGTCGAGCCAGCGGTGGATCAGGAAGAGCGCGATCGACGACGGTGGCGGCAGGATCACCCGGTCGCCGTCCCCGGCGTCCACCGCCCGGCCGGCCAGCACCGCGCCGATCTCCCGTCGGGTGAACCAGCGGGCGTACGCGATCTCCGTCGGGTCGACCCGCACCGGCTCCCCCGGGTCCGCCTCGGCCAGGTAGCCCAGCATCAGCGAGCCGGGGAACGGCCAGGCCTGGCTGCCGGCGTACGTGATCCGCTCGACCCCGACGCCGACCTCCTCGCGGACCTCGCGCAGCACGGCCGCCTCGGCCGACTCCCCCGGCTCGACGTAGCCGGCGAGGCAGGAGAAGCGCCGCTGCCCCGGGGTGCGCGGCCAGGTGGCGTTGTTGCCGAGCAGGCAGCGACCGTCCGGGCCGTCCAGCCCGTCGTGCACCAGGACGATCATCGCCGGGTCGGTACGCGGCCAGGCCCGGTGGCCGTCCGCGTCCACCCGGGACCAGCCGCCCTCGGCGATCTCGGTCCGGTGCCCGGTCCGGGGCGACCAACCGTGCCCCAGATGCCAGTTGACCAGGGCGAACGCGGTGGTGAAGATCGCGGCGTCCCGATCACCGAGCAGGTGGCCGATCTCGCGCAGGTTGGCCTCCCGGGTGCCCGGCAGGTCGGGCAGCGGAGCGTCCACCGCGAAGACCGGCACGCCGTCGGGCTCCACCCCGAGGAAGAGCGGGTACGCCTCCCCCGGCGAGCCGACGTCGACGGCGTCCCGCAGCACCAGCACCGGCGGGTTCACGTCGGTGCGGACCAGCGCCCGCCCGTCCCTGGTCGAGTCCAGCACCAGCACCCGGGCCCGCCGCCAGGCCTGCGCCAACCACTGCGGGTCGGTACGCCGGTACGCCGCCCGGTCCAGGGTGGTGGACCGGGCCAGCGGCGGCGCGCTCTCACCGCTCACGCCGACTCCGTACGGACCGGGGTGAGGGCGGCCAGCGGACCGGCGACCCGCTCGGCGTCACCGAGCACCACGACGACCGCCCGCGCCGGGGCGAGATACCGGGCACCCACCTCGGCGACGTCGTCGACGGTGACCTTCGCCAGCCGGGCGGCGTGCTCGGCGAGGAAGTCCAGACGCAGCCCGTTACCGGCGTACGCGCTGGTCAGCGCAGCCAGCCCGGCCTGGGTGGACATGCCGAGCTGGAGGGTGCCCAGGGCGTACTGGCGGGCCTGTTCCAACTCGTCCGGCCTGGGCGGCAGCGAGGCCAGCCGACCCAGCTCGTACGTCGTCTCCAGCAGGGCCGGACCGGTCACCTCGGTGGCCACCTCGGCGGCGGCGACCAGCACCGACCCGGCGACGGAATGCTCGACCGACGAGTGCGGGCCGTAGGTGTAGCCCTTGTCCTCGCGGATGTTCTCCGTCCAACGGGACGAGAAGTAACCCCCGAAGATCAGGTTCGTCAGTTGCAGCGCGGCGTGGTCCGGATGGGTGCGGGGCACCGCCGGCAGCGCGATGCGCAGCGACGACTGCACCGAGCCGGGTCGGTCCACCAGCAGCAGCGGACCGGGTTCCAACGGTGGCGCGGGCGGCAGGTCGACGCCCCGGCTGTCCCCGGTCCAGCCGGCCAGGGCCTTCTCCGCGGCGTCCAGCGCCCGCTCCGGCTGCACGTCGCCGACCAGCACCAGCACCGCCTCGGCCGGGTGCACCCGCTCGGCGTGCAGTCGGCGCAGCACCGCCGGACGGACCGCGCGGACCTGCTCCGGCTCCGGGGTCTGCACCGCGTACGGGTGCCGCCCGTAGATCCGTCGCAGCAGCGCGGTACGGGCCAGGTGGGCGGGCTGGCTCTGCGCCACCTGGATCCGGTCGACCAGCCGGTCCCGCTCGGTCTCCACCCAGTCCGTCGGGTAGCTGGCATCTGTCAAGACGTCGGCCAGGATCTCCAGCATCCGGTCCAGCCCGGTGACCAGGCCCGCGCCGGAGAGCATCAGCCGGTCCGGGTCGGCCCCGGCGGAGAGCCCGCCACCGACCTTCTGCAACTCGGCGGCGATCTGGGTGGCGGTGAGGGCCCCGGTGCCGGCGAGCACGGTCTCCGCGAGCATCGCGCCCCGGGCCAGGTGGGTCCGGCCGAACGGCATCCACAGCCGCAGCTCGACCAGGGGGACGGCGGGCCGGCGTACCGCGATCACGGTGAGCCCGTTGCCGAGCCGGCGCTCGGCCTGCCTGGGCAGCTTGAGCCGGCGGGTGGGGCCGAGCGGCGGCAGGACCCGGGTGGTGGTGGTCATCGGGCCACCTTCCGTTCGCGACTGCGGGGCTCGCAACCCCGGCTCACTCCTCGCGCTCACCGGGCCACCTTCGTTCGCGACTGCGGGGCTCGCAACCCCGGCTCACTCCTCGCGCTCACCGGGCACCTCCGGGGATGACCTCGATGGACGCGCGGCGCTCCGGTCGGAGCGTGGCGGCGGCGGCCCGGACCTGCTCCTCGGTGACCTCGCCGACCAGCCGGGGCAGCTCGTTGAGCAGTCCCGGCTCGCCACGCTGTTGTTCCAGCACCGCCATCCGCAACGCCCGGCCGAGCACCGCGTCGGTTTCCCGCAGCAGGTGGGTGGCCATTCGTGCCTGCGTGCGGGCCAGTTCACCGTCGGTCAGCCCGTCGGTGGCCAGCCGGTCCAGTTCCTCGTCCACGGTGCGCAGCGCCTTGTCCACGTCGCCGCCGGGCGGCAGGTGCGCCTGGAGCAGCAGCGCGGTGGGGTCGCGGACGTCGAACGGGTCGCCCATGAAGCCGAGGTAGCCGCCGAGACCGGTCACACTGCGGTCCCGCTGGACCATCCGCTCGACCAGCCGGGAAGCCTCCCCGTCGGTGAGCACCTCGGCGAGGACCACGAACGGGAGGTAGCCGGCGAAGTCGCCGACCGGGTCGGGCACCCGCCACGCCGAGGCCACCGCCGGCAACGGCGCCATCCGATCGGTGTACGAGGTGCGCCGCTCGACGGTCAGGTCGGGCTCGGTGAAGTCGGGACGCTCCGGGGCGGGCCGGGCCGGCACGTCACCGAAGTGCCGTTCGACCAGGGCGGTCGCCTCCGCGACGTCGATGTCCCCGCTGACCGCGAGAACGGCGTTGCCGCTGGCGTAGTAGCGGCGGAAGAAGTCGGCGGCGTCGGCGACGGTGGCGGACTCCAGGTCGTCGAAGGAGCCGTAGCCGTCGTGCGCGTTGGGGAAGGTGTCGAACATGACCGGCGGCAGGGTCAGCCAGGGGAACCCGCCGTACGGCCGGTTGAGCACGTTGACCCGGATCTCCTCCTTGACCACGTCGACCTGGTTGCGCAGGTTCTCCTCGGTCAGCCGGGGGCCGCGCATCCGGTCGGCCTCCAGGAACAGCGCCCGTTCCAGGGCGCTGCCGGGCAGCGTCTCGTAGTAGTCGGTGTAGTCCAGGTGGGTGGAGCCGTTGAAGGTGCCGCCGGCACCCTGCACGTGCCGGAAGTGGGCCAGCTTCTCCAGGTTCTCCGAGCCCTGGAACATCAGGTGCTCGAAGAGGTGGGCGAAGCCGGTGCGCCCCTGCGGCTCGGAGCGGATGCCGACGTCGTAGACGACCGCCACACCGATCACCGGGGCGCTGCGGTCCGGGGTGAGGACCACCCGTAGACCGTTGTCGAGGGTGAACCGCTCGACCGGGTACTTCGTCGCGGGAATTCTGGCTCTCCGGGTCGGCACGTGATCGACCCTAGCGTGTCGTCACCCGCGCCAACGGCCGTCCTCGGGCTGCGACTCAGCGCGGCAGCGGGACGGGCAGCGCGGTGACCCGGGGCAGCACCTCTGCGCCGACCCGTTCCGCCTCCTCCCGGTGCGGCCAGCCGGAGAGGATGAACTCGTCGACACCGTTCGTGGCGTACTCGTCGATCCGGGCGGCGACCTGGGCGTAGCTGCCGACCAGGGCGGTGCCCGCGCCCTCGCGGACCAGGCCGATCCCGGCCCAGAGGTTCGGCGCGACGGTGAGGCCGTCGGCGCGGCCGTCGTGCAGCGCGGTCATCCGGGCCTGGCCGACGGAGTCCATCCGGCCGAACCGGGCCTGGGCGGCGGCGATCCGGTCCGGGCTCATCCCGGCCAGCAGCCGGTCCGCCTCGGCCCACGCCTCGTCGGCGGTGGGTCGGGCGATGACGTGCAGCCGCAGCCCGGTGCGCAGGGTGCGGCCCTGCTCGGCGGCGCGGGCCCGGACCCGGGCCACCCGGGCGGCGATCGCGGCGGGCGGTTCCCCCCACATCAGGTACGCGTCGGCCTGTCGGGCGGCGACCCGCCTCGGCGGCCGGGGACGCGCCGCCGAGGTAGACCGGCGGCGGGTCGGCCAGCGGGGTGGCCAGCCCGCCGCCGTCGACCCGGTAGTGCGCGCCGGTGAAGTCGAACGGGCCGCCGCGCCAGGAGCGGCGGAGCACCTCGATGAACTCGCCGGTACGGGCGTAGCGGTCGTCGTGGTCGAGGAAGTCGCCGTACGCCCGCTGCTCGGCGGGGTCGCCGCCGGTGACGATGTTCAGCGCGAGCCGCCCGCCGGAGACCGCCTGGAACGCCTCGGCCTGCTGGGCGACCAGGGTGGGCAGGGCGAAGCCGGCGCGGACGGCGACCAGCAGGCCGATCCGCTCGGTGTGCTGGGCGACCGCCGCGCAGACGATCCACGGGTCGGGGCAGCCGGAGCCGACCGGGGTGAGCAGCGCGCGGAACCCGCCCGCCTCGGCGGCGCGGGCCACCTCGGTCAGATATCCGACGGTGGCGGCCCGGTCGTGCCGGGCCGCGCCGGCGGTGACGGTGGCTGCGCCGACCTGGTCGCCGTCGCCGGAGGTGGGCAGGAACCAGTGGAAGGTCATCGTGCCGCGCTCCCTCGTCGTCGTGGGGTCGTCGGGACGGCCGTCGTCCCCGGCGGGGTCACCGCCGGGCGGGCCCGTTCCGCGTCCGCTTAACCTACCGAAGAGATAGGGAAAGCGGGATAGCCCTGATGGCGCTTTCCCGCGATCCGGTCGGCGCTTTCAGCAACAACGCTCGTTCCACTATGCCGCTCGACCGCGTCCCGCAGCAGTCGGCGCAGTCCAGCCAATAGAACCGTCGAATGGGCCGCCCGCCAACTCCAATCGAATACCGACGTCGCACAGCACCGCCGCGCCAACCACCAGAGCAACGCAGTCCGGACGGAAGATTAAGTCACTGACCCGCCGGTTGTCGCATCTGAGCTACCGGGAAACGCTGGTGAGGATCAACTACATCCAGCATGGATGGGCCAACTACTTCAAGCACGCGGTCGCCAAGCACACCCTCTCCCACCTGCAGAACTTCATCTGGTGGCGAATGATCAACTGGGTGATGCGCCGCAACCGCATGACCTGGAGAGCCATCCAGCGATGGCTGCGCACCCCGCAAGGGTGGCAGCCGATCGCGTTCGACGGGGTCGAGTTGTTTAAGATAGCGAAGGTCCCCGTGACCCGATACCGCTATCGCGGCACCAAGATCCCGAACCCCTGGCAGCCCACACCGACAAGCCCACCCCCAACGGCATGACCTCGTGGAGAGCCCGGTGCGGTGAGAGTCGCACGCCGGGTTCGGCGGGCGGGTCCGGGAAACAGACCTGGAGCAATCCAGGCACCGCGCCCGGACCCGACCCAACACCCTGGCCTGGCTGACCGCCCACCGCCGGCTCGCCCGCGACTACGAAACCCAACCCGCGACCTCGGAAGCCATGATCCGCTGGGCCGCGATCTCCGGCATGCTCGCCCGCCTCACCCGAGGCAGACCCGCCACCCGCCAACAACGCCGCATCCTCAACACACCCGACTGACAGACATGCGAAACGCTCTCTAACTGGACGTCTTGTTCACCTTGCGCCTGGTTAGCCCGACCTGACAACTGAAGATCATCGATCTTCTTGCCGGTTTCATTGCAATTTTGCCCCGATCGACAGCATTCGACGAACGTCTAACTTTGGCGCTTTTGCTACGCCATGAGTATCTGGCTAGATTTTGTCCGCAAGTTGCTAACGGCCGGCACACTACAAGGGCCGGCGCCCTCATGTATCGCCCGGCTGGCCCGCCCGTATAGGGGGTAGGGTCTCAAAACGGCAAACGTGAATCAGGATCAGACGTCCTCTAAGATCAAACCTTCGGACTCTCTTGGCTAGAAATCGCCCCTCAGGGTCCCCTTGTTACCCTGGATACCTGGGGAAATGATCAACTGATAGCGGCTGTATACATTGGGGAGAGTGACCCAGCCCGTCTCGGTGAGAGTTCCACTCTTGATAGTTGCGCCGTTATTTATATCGATGATTCGAAACGGAACGGCCGCACTACAGTACAAGCAATCCAAGTTATACGCAATGGTGTTGTCGGATCGCGCCGCCACCGACGAGGTGGCACACCCGACTGACGCAGAATAAGTCGAGCACGCAGTGTCATAGGCCAAAGCAGGCGTCGCCGCCAAACCCAAAATCGCTGCAACAACAGTGAAAACCACCGCAATCCTGCCCTTTGTTCCCATTCACTCGCATCCCTTCATTCCAAACGTCGTTCCACTGTGCGACGAGGGGCACCCAAGGCAGAGTCGCGCCAGATCAGACCTAGAAAACCGCTCCACTCTGCGACAGCAGCCAACATAGCGAGCAATCTTCAGCGATCCCTTGATCAGCAAGGACTCACAGCAGTGATTCGACAGCAACCTCCCCCCAACACCGAAACTGCCACGCCTCGATCACCCACTCAACCTATCAATGAACTTCGAATTCTTCTATCCCTAAACATGGCATCCCAACATGTGGTCAGGTCTTGACGAACCCTCGTCCGGACTGTTAATTCCTACTTATTCGGTAGAGAAAATCGGATTGGATGGATATGGAACGCACCCCCTTGCGCCGGTTGGTCTCCCTGGCAGCCGTCGCCGTCATCGGCGCGGCGGCCCTGGGCAACACCGCTGCCTGCGGCAGCGATCGCAACAGCACTGGCAGCCAGCCCGACAAGGTCACCCTGCGGCTCGGCTACTTTCCAAACATCACCCACGCTCCAGCAGTGGTGGGGGTGGAGAAGAAGATCTTCGAGGACAAGCTGGGCGATGGCGTCAAGCTGGACCCCAAGACCTTCAACGCCGGCCCGGCCGCCATCGAGGCGATCTTCTCCGGCGCGCTGGACGCCACGTACATCGGTCCGAACCCGACGGTCAACGCCCACTCCAAGAGCAAGGGCGAGGCGGTCCGGGTCATCTCCGGCGCGGCCTCCGGCGGCGTGGCGCTGGTCGTCAAGCCCGAGATCACCTCGGTCGAGCAGCTCAAGGGCAAGAAGATCGCCACCCCGCAACTCGGCAACACCCAGGACGTCGCGCTGCGGTTCTGGCTCAAGGAGAAGGGCATCGCCACCACCAAGGAGGGCGGCGGCGACGTCAAGATCGTCCCGCAGGAGAACGCGCAGACCGTCGAGACCTTCAACAGCGGTGCGATCGACGGCGCGTGGGTGCCCGAACCGTTCGTCTCCCGGCTGGTCAACGCCGGCGGCAAGGTGCTGGTTGACGAGCGGGACCTCTGGCCGGACCGCAAGTTCGTCATCACCAACCTGATCGTCAGCACCAAGTTCCTGAAGGAACACCCGGACGTGGTGAAGAAGCTGGTCGAGGCGCAGGTGGCGGCGAACGACTTCGTCAACACCAAGCCGGACGAGGCGCAGCAGGCCATCTCCGACCACCTCGGCAGGATCACCGGCAAGCCGCTGGACCTGAAACTGATCAAGCAGGCCTGGCCGACCCTGGAGTTCACCAACGACCCGATCGCCTCCTCCCTGAAGACCGGGCTGGACCACGCCGTCGCGGTCGAGCTGACCCAGCCGGTCGACCTCAAAGGGCTGTACGACCTGACGTACCTCAACGAGGTGCTCAAGGCCCAGGGCAAGCCCGAGGTAACCCAGCCGTGACGTCGACCACGACGACCCCGCGCAGCGCGACCGGTGCGGTCGCGCTGCGCGGCGTGACCAAGGTGTACGGGCGCGGCGACGGTGCCGTCCTCGCCCTGGACGGGGTGAGCCTGGACGTCCGGCCCGGCGAGTTCGTCTGCCTCGTCGGCGCGTCCGGCTGCGGCAAGAGCACCCTGCTCAACCTCGTCGCCGGGCTGGACCGCGCGCAGGGCGGCACGATCACGGTGGCCGACGACGCCCACCCCGGCCTGATGTTCCAGGAGCCGGCGCTCTTCCCGTGGCTGACCGTCGAGGCCAACGTCGAGGTGCCGCTGAAGCTGCGCGGGCTGCCCCGGGCGGCCCGCCGGGAACGGGTGGCGGAGCTGCTGCGCACCGTCCACCTGTCCGACTTCGGCCGCAAGCGCCCGCACGAACTCTCCGGCGGCATGCGGCAGCGGGTCGCCCTGGCCCGCACCCTCGCCCTGGACACCCCGGTGCTGCTGATGGACGAGCCGTTCGGCGCGCTCGACGCGATGACCCGGGACATCCTCCACGACGAGCTGGAACGGATCTGGACGGAACGGCAGCTCACCGTCCTGTTCGTGACGCACAACGTCCGGGAGGCCGCCCGGCTCGCCGACCGGATCATCCTGCTCAGCAGCCGGCCCGGCCGGATCATCTGGTCCACGGAGGTGAACGTGCCCCGACCCCGGCGCATCGACTCCCCCGAGGTCGCCGCGATCGCCTCCGAGGTCACCGACCGGCTCCGCACGGAGGTGGGCCGCCATGGCAAGTGACACCCTGACCGACTCGGCACGCACCGACGCGGAGATCTCCGGGCTGGACGCGCTGGAGATCGCCGGCCGCGAGAAGGAGGTCTCCCGGAGCGCCCGGCTCTGGGCGTCCACCTGGCCCAAGCTCGCCGCGCTCGCCATCGCCATCGGGCTCTGGCAGGTGGTGGTCTGGAGCGGTTGGAAGCCGCCGTACTCGCTGCCCGGACCGGTCACCGTCGCCGAGGAACTGGCCCGGCAGGCCGGCGGTCGGCAACTCTGGGACGGGCTCGCCACCACCCTGCAACGGGCCGCGCTCGGCTACGTCTTCTCCGTCGCGGTCGGCCTGCTGGTCGGCTTGGCGGTGGCCCAGTTCCGGGTGCTCCGCGCGGCGATCGGCTCGATGATCACCGCGTTGCAGACCATGCCGTCGATCGCCTGGTTCCCGCTGGCGATCCTGCTGTTCGAGCTGAGCGAGAAGGCGATCTTCTTCGTGGTGGTGCTCGGTGCCGCGCCGTCCATCGCCAACGGGGTGATCAGTGGCGTCGACTACGTACCGCCGCTGCTGGTCCGGGCCGGCCGCAACCTCGGCGCCAGAGGGCTGAACCTCTACCGGTACGTCATCGCGCCCGCCGCGCTGCCCGCCATCGTCGCCGGGCTCAAGCAGGGTTGGGCCTTCTCCTGGCGCAGCCTGATGGCCGGTGAGCTGCTCGTGGCCGGCATCTCACAGACGTCGTTGGGGGCCCAGCTCACCTACTCACGGGAGCTGTCCGACGCGCCCTGGCTGCTCGCCACGATGATCGTCATCCTGGTCGTCGGGTTGGTGGTCGACGCGGCCTTCGGGGCGGCCGACCGGGCGATCCGCCGCCGCTGGGGCGTGCTGGACCAGGCTGGTCAGTGACGTGTACATCTCCGCGCGCAGCGACTACGCGCTCCGGGCCATGCTCGCCGTCGCCGCCACCGGCGACGGCGAGACCACCCGCCCCGTCGACGGGGGTATCCGCCCCGATGCCGGAAGCGACGGCATCCGGGCCGATGCCGGAAGCGACGGCGTCCGGGCGGACGCTGAAAGCGATGGCGTCCGGGCGGACGCCGGAGGCGACAGGAGCGGCCGGGCCGATGGTGGGGGCGGTGGCGGGGAACTGGTCAAGGCGGCGAGCCTGGCGGAGGCGCAGGGCATCCCGCTGAGCTTCCTCCAGGGCATCCTGCTCGACCTGCGCCGCGCCGGCCTGCTGCACAGTCACCGGGGCGCCGAGGGCGGCTACGCGCTGACCCGTCCCGCCTCGCAGATCAGCGTCGGGGACGTGCTGCGCGCCGTCGGTGGATCACTGACCACCGTACGCGGGCTGCCCGCCGAGGACGCCGGCTACCACGGGGTGGCCACCGGCCTGCGCGACGTGTGGCTCGCGGTGGACGGTGCCATCGCCGTGGTGGTCGACCGGACCACGCTGACCGACCTGCTGGTCCGCCAGGAACAGACGTCGGCCCGCTGACAGACACCGGGCGGGCCGGTCGACCGGCCCGCCACCCGGCGCGCAAGGGCGGCATGTCCGTCGGAGCATCGGCAGCCGTCCGTCGGGTGTCCGTCCGACCGTCGACCCCCCAGGATTCGACGGTCGGACGGACACCCGGACATCGGGCCCCCGTCGGTCCCACCGGTCCCGTCGGGGCCAGCTCAGCCGGCGGTCAGCTCGACCGTCGGCTGGTGCCCCTCGTCGGGGCTGTGCAACTCGACCAGCCCGGCCGGGGCGGCCCGCCCCGGCCTCGGGTGCCAGGGCGCGAACGCCGCGACCACGGCGAGCAGGAGCCCGGCACCCGCCACGGCCAACACCACCAGCAGCTCGCGCCCCGCCCCCGACTCGGCGTCGCCCGCCATGGTCACCCCTCCCGTGTCCGGCCGTGCCGGCCGGTTCTTCCCCCGGCAGCAAGCTTCGACCAGCCGTGCCCGGTGGAACAGTCACCGATCGGACGCAATCGAGCCGGCAAGCCGACCGATCGAGCAGCATGATCACCGAGGGTTCGCACCCGACCCCGCAGCGTCCACGAAGTGAGACGACCGGCCCGACCACAGCACCTCAACAACAAGATCGACTCAGTGGTGGCGATGTTGCGGCATCATCGTCACTCCGACACCGCAACATCGCCTCAACTGAGTCGATCAGCCGCCGAGCAGGGCAGGCCGCCGGCAGGCGGCCCGGCCCCGCCGGGCAACGTGCCAATCAGGCGGCACGGCCCCGCCGGTCAGGAGCTACCGCCCCGCCGATCAGGCGGTACGGGGGCGACGCGGGCGACGGGAACGGCCCGACGCCCGGTGCGACCGGCCAGCCTCGCCACCGTTGCCGCCGCCGACGGTCGCACGGGGGCGGGCGGCCGGGGTGGGCGTCGGGGCGACGATGGTCACCGGCACACCGGACGGCTCACGGGCACCGGTCACCCGGGCCAGCGCTCCGTCGCCGAGGCGTACCTGGGTCGACTGCGGTTTGATGCCGGCCACGCTCATCAGCCGGGAGACGTCCCGGCGTTGTTCGGGGAGGACCAGGGTGACCACCTGGCCGGCCTCACCGGCCCGGGCGGTCCGACCGCCGCGGTGCAGGTAGTCCTTCGCCTCGGTCGGCGGGTCCACGTTGACCACCATGTCCAACCCGTCCACGTGGATGCCCCGGGCCGCCACGTCGGTGGCGACCAGAGCGGTGACCTGGCCGGTGCGGAACTGCTCCAGGATCCGGGTGCGCTGCGGCTGGGACTTCCCACCGTGCAGCGCCGCGGCGCGTACGCCCTTGGCGAGGAGCTGACGGGCCATCCGGTCGGCGCGGTGCTTGGTCGCCATGAACAGGATGGTGCGGCCCTCGCGGGCGGCGATCTGGGTGAGCGCGGCGGGCTTGTCGGCCGCGTCGACGTGCAGCACGTGGTGGGTCATCGCGGTCACCGTGGCGGTGCCCGGGTCCACCGAGTGCGACACCGGGTTGGTGAGGAAGCGGCGGACCAGCCGGTCCACGCCGCCGTCCAGGGTGGCCGAGAAGAGCATCCGCTGGCCGTTCGGGGCGACCTGCTCCAGCAGCTTGGTCACCTGCGGCAGGAAGCCCATGTCGGCCATCTGGTCGGCCTCGTCCAGCACGGTGATGGCGACCTGGTCGAGCCGGGCGTCACCCCGGTTGATCAGGTCGTGCAGCCGGCCGGGGGTGGCCACCAGCACCTCGGCGCCGGCACGCAGCGCGTCCGCCTGCCGCTGGAGGGAGAGGCCCCCGACCACGGTGGCGCAGCGCAGCCCCAGCGCCCGGGCGTACGGGGTGAGCGCGGTGGTGACCTGCGCGGCCAGTTCCCGGGTGGGGACCAGCACCAGGGCGAGCGGGCGGCCGGGGCGGGCCCGGTGGCCGGCGGTGCGGTGCAGCAGCGGGAGCCCGAAGGCCAGGGTCTTGCCCGAGCCGGTACGACCCCGGCCGAGCACGTCCCGGCCGGCCAGCGAGTCCGGCAGGGTGGCCGTCTGGATCGGGAACGGCTCGGTGATGCCCTGCGTGGTCAGCTCGGCGAGCAGCGCCGGCGCGAGGCCGGTCGCGGCGAAGGTGGGAATGGTCATGGTCATGCGAAATGCCTTCCTCGACGCGGCACGTGTCGAGGGAGGGCGCCGAGAGTCGGCGCGGTCTCCGACGGACCAGTCCGTCGGGACTCACAAGCACGAACCGATTGGGTACGGGCCGGTCCGCCGCAGCACGCCGCGTCCCGCCGGAGCGGGGGGCGGCGCGGCGGACCGGTCCGTCACCGGGTCCGGAGGACCCGGTGGGTGTTACCGGACGATCCGAAGATCAGAGCGGGCGGATGTTCTCCGCCTGCGGGCCCTTCTGGCCCTGGGTCACCTCGAACTCGACCCGCTGGTTCTCGTCCAGGCTCCGGTAGCCGGAGGACTGGATCGCCGAGAAGTGGGCGAAGACGTCGGCGCCGCCGCCGTCCGGGGTGATGAAGCCGAAGCCCTTGTCAGCGTTGAACCACTTGACGGTGCCAATTGCCATCTGTTTCGTCTCCTTGACGGAACGTCGAGCCCGCACTTGTTGCGGGCCCGAAGAGGAGCGCTCCGCGCGGGATGCGCGAATCGCCTGTTGTTTTTGGTCGCCCCGCCCGGAGAGCTCCGGACACAACAAAGAGCGCCTGGGGCCACAATCCGCCAGGCGCACACAGAGTCTCTGGAAACCAAAACTGCAACAGGAACAACCTACCACGGATCTTCCGGCGCGCCACCCCCCGCCGGCTTTTCCGGCAACCCGGCGATGATCGCGGTCAGCCCGTCGGCGTCCAACAGGTCGGCCGGCCGTACCGTCACCCCGTCCCGGACGTAGTGGAAGGCGGCACCCACCCGGTCCACCGGCACCCCGGCCAGTTCCGCCCAGGCCAGCCGGTAGACGGCCAACTGCACTGCGGCCACCTCGGCCTCCCCGTCGGTCGGCTGCCGGCCGGTCTTCCAGTCGACCACGTCGTACCGGCCGCCGGGGCGGGAGAAGACGGCGTCCATCCGGCCCCGGACCACCACGCCGGCCAGCACTGTGGCGAACGGCACCTCCACCTCCACCGGCACCCGGTCGGCCCACTCGCTGGCCAGGAAGCGTTGCTGGAGCTCGGCCAGCGCCCCGTCGGGTGCGGCGTCCGCGTCGGCCGCACCCGGCAACTCGTCCACGTCGAGCAACCGGTCGGCTCCGAACCGAGACTCCAGCCAGGCGTGGAAGGCGGTGCCCCGCCGGGCGTACGGGCTGGGTGGGGTGGGCATCGGCCGGCGCAGCGTACGGGCCAGCGTCGCCGGATCCCGGCGCAGCGCCACCAGCTGGGTCACCGACAGGTGTCCGGGCAGCACCACCTCGACCGCCTCGGCCTGCCGCAGCAGCTCCGCCCGCTCGGCCAGGAGCAGATCCGCCTCCCGTCGCCACCGCGCCACCTCCGGGTCACCGGCGAGCGCCTCCAGCCCGACGGAACCGGGACCGGACAGCCCGCCGGAACCGGGTTCCGGGTCTCCCCCGGCTGCCGAAGTCCCGGGCGCATCGCCGCTCACGAGCCCATCGCCGGTCGGGGGCGCACCGCCGGGCACGGGTGGGGTGGGCTCCACGGGTGGGGTGGTCACGGCCTCGCGGCGGGCTGCCTCGGGGTCGGCGAGGTAGCGGCGGACCAGGGCCGCCGCCTCGGTCAGCGCCGGCCGTCGCGGGCCGAGCGGGTCGGCCGGCCAGTCGGCCCGCAACACCAGCTCGGTGGTCGGGTTGACCGCGTCGCCGGCCGGCTCGGGCGCCCACTCGTCGACCAGCAGGCCGTCCCCGCCGGCCAGGCAGGCGTCGTACACCTCGCGGAGCAGCACCGACGGCCCCCGGAAGCGTTTGGTCCCCTCGCCCCACCAGTACCCGGAACAGAGCAGCAACCGCCGGGGCCGGGTCACCGCCACGTACGCCAACCGGCGCTCCTCCCGCTCGTCGTGGGACCGCCAGGCGTCGGTGAAGTCGGCCACCGCCCGAGCCACCCCGCGCTGGTCGGTCACCTCGGCGAGGTCGAGCACGGGTAGCCCGTCGGCATCACCGCGCAGCGGGAAGGGCAGCACCCCGAGCCCACCCAGCCAGTGGTCGGAGTTGCGGACCTGGCCGGGCCAGCCGCCCCGGGTCAGCCCGGCGACCGCCACGACGTCCCACTCCAGGCCCTTGGCGGCGTGCGCGGTGAGCACCTGCACCGCGCCCTCCACCACCTCCACCTCGCCCGGGGAGAGCCCGCGTTCCTCGTCCTCCGCCGCCGTCAGGTACGCCAGGAAGCCGGCCAGCGTCGCCGCCGGGGTCTCGCCGCTGAACCGGGCCGCCACGTCACCGAGGGCATCCAGGTGTCCCCGGGCCAGCCCGGCGTCACCGGTGCCGTCCCGACCGGCCCGCACCGCGACCTCGACGTCCAGGCCGATGGTGCGTTCGACGTCCGCGATCAGCTCCGGCAACGTCTGGTCCAGCCGGTAGCGCAGCAGCGCCAACTCCATCCCGTACGACCGCAGCCGCGCGTACCCCTCCGCCGAGTACGCCTGCGCCGGCCCCAGGTCGGCCAGCGCCTCCACCAGGGTGGCCTCGTCCAGCACGTCCACGGTGATCTCCGGCCCGTCGTCGCCGGTCAGCTCCCGGCGGGCCCGTGCGAGGGTCCGCGCCCGCCGGTGCAGAGTCACCAGGTCACGGGGCCCGATCCGCCAGCGCGCCCCGGTGAGCAGGCGTAGCAGCGCCGCGCCGTCGGTCGGGTCGGCGAGCACCCGCAGGGTGCAGACCACGTCCCGCACCTCGGGGGTGTCCAGCAGCCCGCCCAGGCCGACCACCTCGACCGGCAGCCCGCGGGCGCGCAGTGCCGCCTCGATCGCCGGGATCTGGCTGCGCAACCGGACCAGCACGGCGGTGGAGGGACGCTGCGGCACCGGGATGTGCTCGGGTAGCGCGTCGGGCATCCGGGCCGCCCCCCGCCAGGCGGCGAGCACGCTGTCGGCGATCCAGTCGGCCTCGCCGACGTACGTGGGCAGCAGCGCGCAGTGCACGGTGCCGGCGGCCCGGCCACCGGGGCTGCGGTGCGGGATCGGGTCGCGGACGCTCAGCGCGGCGTGCAGCTCCGGCACCCGCGCCCCGGCGGCCCGCAGCGGCACCGACAACGCGTTGGCCACGCCGAGGATCTCCGGCCGGTTGCGCCAGCTGGTGGTGAGGCTCATCGCCTCGGCCGGGCTGCCGTCGGCGCGGGCGAAGTCGGTGGGGAACCGGTCCAGCGTGCCGGCGCTGGCCCCGCGCCAGCCGTAGATCGACTGGCAGGGGTCGCCGACCGCGGTGACCGGGTGACCGCCGCCGAACAGGTGGTTGAGCAGCACCACCTGGGCGTGGCTGGTGTCCTGGTACTCGTCGAGCAGCACCACCCGGTAGCGGTCCCGCTCGACCGCGCCGACCGCCGGGTGGTCCCGGGCCACCCGGGCGGCCCGCGCGAGCTGGTCGGCGAAGTCCATCGCCTCGAAGTCGTCCTTGCGTCGGGCGTACGCCCGGACCAGCGGCAGCAGCTTCAACCGGGTCCGTTGGAGCTGGAGCGCCCTGCGGACGTCGGCGTAGACCCGCCCCGGGTGGGACTGCACCTCGGCGAAGAACCGCCCCGTCCAGGCGGCCAGCTCGTCCGGGTCGACCAGGTGCTCGTCCAGTTCGCCGGCGAGCGCCAACACGGCGTCGGTGATGGTGCTGGGCATCCGGTCGACCTCGGACATGTCGCCGTCGTAGTTACGCACCAGCAGGTCGACGAGCTGCCAGCGGGACGCCTCGGTGAGCAGCCGGGTGGTCGGTTCGTAGCCGGCCCGTAGCCCGTGCTCGGTGACGATCCGCCCCGCGTACGAGTGGTAGGTGGAGACGGTGGGCTCACCGGCCAGTGGATCGTCCAACGGGTTGCGGGCCCGCCGCCCCAGCCGTCGGACCAACTGGTCGAGCCGGGTACGCACCCGGTGCGCCAGCTCGCCGGCCGCCTTGCGGGTGAAGGTCAGCCCGAGGATCTGCTCCGGGCGGACGTACGAGTTGGCGACCAGCCACACCACCCGGGCGGCCATCGTCTCGGTCTTGCCCGAACCAGCGCCCGCCACCACCAGCAGCGGCGCGACCGGGGCCGAGATGATCGCGGCCTGCTCGGTCGTGGGGGCGGGCAGCCGGAGCAGCCGGGCCAGCTCGATCGGCGTGTAGCGGGGCCCGGCGTCGGCGGCGCGCGGCGCGGGGGTGGCGGCGCTGAACAGGGTCGGCTGGGTCACCGCTCCCCCTCGTGGCCGGTGGCCGGTGGCTCGACGACCTGACGGCCCTGCCCGGAGACGGGGCAGCTGGTCCGTACCGGGCAGACCCGGCACTTCGAGTTGGCGACGGCGGCGAAGGTCGCGGCGGCCATCGTATCGGCGGTGCGCCGGACCAGGGCGGTGGCCCAACCGGCCTCGGGGCCCTGCCCGGCGGCGGCCTGGGTCTGCTCCCTGGCGTCCTTCGCGCCGGTGCCGAGCTGCACCAGCGCCGCTCCCCCGGCCTCGTCGCCGAACTCGGCGAACCCACCCGCCTCCACCGCCGCCTGGTACGCCCCGAGCTGCGGATGCTCGGCCATCTCCCGCTCGGTGACCGCCGTCGACTTGCCGGTCTTCAGGTCGATCACCACGAGCCGACCGTCGGCGTCGACCTCCAGCCGGTCCACCCGGCCGGTCAGCTCCACCGGGCGCGAAGGATCGTCGAGGCGGACCGCGAACTCGTGCTCGATGGCGAGCAGCCGACGCGGGTTGCCGGCCAGCCAGCGCAGCAGCTTGTCCACCATGGCCTCGGCGCGCTCCCGTTCCGGGCCGACCATCCACCGGGCGGCCAGCTCGATCGCGTCGAACCGGGCGGCCACGTACTCCAGCAGGGCGGTCCGGTCGGCGCTGGCGTCCTCGGCCAGCATCGCGGCGGCGTGCACCAGGTTGCCGACGCCCTGGGCGGCGCTGGCCGGACCGCTGCCGCCGTGCCGTTCGAGCAGCCAGCGCAGGCTGCACCGCAGGGCGCTCTCCATCGCCGACGGGGTGACCCGGACGGGTTCGCCCTCGTCCACCAGCGGCCGGTCGTCGGAGAGACCACGCAGCCCCCACCAGTCGTCCGGGTGCGCGCCGGGGATACCGGCGGCGGCCAGCCGGGCCAGCTCGGCCGCCGCCGCACGCCGCCGGGCCACCGACGCCGCCGGGTCGGTGATCGCGGTACGCAGCTCCGCCACCAGCGCGGAAAGGGTGAGCGCCCGGGGCGGTCGTCCGACGGGCAGCTCCCCCGGCGGGTCGTCGCCCGCCTCCCCGGACACCCCGGCACCCTCGTCGTCATCCCCACCCCGACCGGGCTGCTCGCCCGGACCGGCCTGCTCGGTCCGGCCAGCCTGCTCGCCGGATCCCTCGTCGGGCGATCCCGGGGTGCGTCCCTCCCCCGGGACACCCGGGACACCCAGTTCGTGCAGGAAGCGGCTGGGCTGTTCCTCGTGGTCGTCGCCGCCGACGGCAGCCGAGGCGACGGCGGTGACCAGCAGCCGACGCCGGGCCCGGGTCACCGCGACGTGGAAGAGCCGACGTTCCTCGTCGAGCAGGGCGGAGGTCTGCCCGACCAGGCTGGCCCGGGTGCCGGTGCCGTCCGCCCGGCCGGCCAGCACGTCGACCAGCCGCTCGGAGCCGAGCAGACTGCCACGCAGCCGCAGATCGGGCCACACGCCCTCCTGCACGCCGGCCACCGCGACCAGATCCCACTCCAGCCCCTTGGCGGCGTGCGCGGTGAGCAACCGGACCGCCTCGCCCCGGTCGGCGCTGGCCGCCAGCGTGTCGGCCGGCAGGTCCTGGCCGAGGACGTGGTCGAGGAAGACCTCGGTCCGTGCGCCGGGCAGTCGGTCGACGAACCGGGCCGCCGCGTCGAAGAGCACCAGCACCGCGTCGAGGTCCCGGTCGGCGGCCTCGGCCCGCCAGCGCTGGGCGGTCTCGTGTTCGCCGGTGGCCGCTCGCCCCCGGTTGATCGCCCCGGCCCAGCGTTCGGCGAGCCCGCTGGCGCTCCACACCACCCAGAGCACGTCTTCGGCGGTCGCCCCGGGAACGGCCGCCGCCGTGCGCGCGGTGGCCAGCAGTTCCGCCACCGTACGGGCCGGTTCGACCCAGCGGCGCTCGATGCCGGCCAGCTCCGCCGGGTCGGCCAGCGCCTCGACGATCAGCTCACCGGAGGGCCGTCGGTCGCCCCGGGCGAGCGCGAGCGCCCGCAGCCCCTGCCGCAACCGCCGCTCGGCGAGCGGGTCGGCCCCACCCAGCGGCGAGTGCAGCAGGGCGACCGCGGACTCCTCGTCCAGCCGGGCCGGTTCGAGTGCGCAACGCAGCAGGAGCAGCAGCGGGGCCACAGCCGGTTGCAGGTGCAGCGGCAGATCCTCGCCGTGCACGACGGTCGGCACCCCGGCGGTGTGCAACGCCCGCCGCAGCGAGGGCAGGTGCAGGTGGGTCGAGCGGACCAGCACCGCCATCGCCGACCAGGGCACCCCGTCGAGCAGGTGGGCGGAGCGCAGCGCGTGGGCCAGCCAGGCGGCCTCGCTGGTGGCCGAGCGGAAGGTCCGCACCTCGACGCTGCCGGGCGGCGCGTCGGGCAGGGGTCGCAACCGCCGGTGCCCGGCCGGGCCGCGCAGCCGCCGGGCCAGCCGGCCGGTTGCCCCGAGCAGCACCGCACCGGCCCGGTACGACGTGGTGAGCGTGACCTGCGCCGCCGGTGCCCCGGAGGCGGTACGGAACCGGTGGGGGAAGGCGGCCACCACGGCCGGGTCGGCGCCCCGGAAGGCGTACGTGGAGGAGTCCGGGTCCGCGAAGGCCACCAGGGACCTGCCACCGCCGGCCAGGACGGCCAGCAGGTCCTGCTGGGCCGGGTCGGTGTCGGCCAGCTCGTCGACGTAGACGTGGGCCAGCCGGCGGCGCTCGGTCTCGAGCAGCTCCGGATCGTCGAGGAGCATGCCGGTGGCGGCGCGGACCAGCTCGGCCGGGTCGTACGCCACGGAGCCCCGGTTGCCGACGTCGCGCAGCGCGAGGACGGCGACGTACTCCCGGAGGAACCGGGCGGCGGCCGGCCAGTCGGTGCGGCCCAGCTTCTCCCCCAGCCGGGCCAGCTCGACCGGGCCCACCCCCCGTTCGGCGGCCCGCATCAGCAGGTCACGCAGCTGGGCGGCGAAGGCCCGGGTACGCAGGGCGGGGAGCAGGTCGTCGGGCCAACCGACCGGGTCGTCGTCGGGTTCGGTGCCGACGACGTCCAGCAGCTCGCGGATGATCAGATCCTGCTCGGGGCCGGTGAGCAGCCGGGGGGACGGCTCGCCCCGCTCGGCGGCGGCCCGGCGCAGCAGACCGAAGGCGAACGCCGGAAAGGTGCGCACCAACGGCTCGCGCAGCACCCGGTGGCCGTCGGCGGCGATCCGGGCCTCGATCCGGTGCCGTACCTCGGTGGCCTGCCGACGGCTGAAGGTGAGCACCAGGAGGCGCTCCGGGTCGACCCCCTCGGCGACCCGGGCGGCGACCGCCTCGACCAGGGTGCCGGTCTTGCCGGTGCCCGGCCCGCCGAGGACCAGCATCGGCCCGTCGGTGTGCGCCACGACCTCGTCCTGAAGCGGATCGGGCCGCCGGCCGCCCGGCCGCGCCCCGGCCCGGCGCGAATCGGGCCGCCGGCCACCCGCCTGCCCCGCGGCCTCGGCCCGGCGCGGATCAGGACCGCCGGGGTCGACGACATTCGCGGCCCGGCGCGGATCGTGTCGCGAGCCGGCAGCCGCCGTCGCAGCCGACGAGGTGGCGCGCGGGTCCGCCACGGTCTCGGGTCGGCGGGCACCGTCGAGGTGCGCGGCATCGACCGCCGACCCCCCGGGCCGCGGCTCCCCCTCGACGGCCGACCCGCCCGGACCTGGCTCCTCGGTTGTCCCGCCGCGCCGAGCGTCCCCCCGAACGCTCCCGGCGGACCGCCCGTCATCCGGGCCAGATCCGGCAGGCCGGCGCACCAGCCGGTACCCCTGCACCCCCACATCCCACCACGCCGGTACGACACCATCCGGCCCACCACCCCGACCGCCCTCGTATGCCGAAGGCCGTGAAACGGCCCGGAGCGCGGTGGCCGGAGCGCGGTGGCCGGAGCGCGGTGGCCGGAGCGCGGTGGCCGGAGCGCGGTGGTCCCGGCGCGGCGCGCCGTTGACCATCTCCGAGATCGCGGGGTGCTTCCCGCCGCCGGCCCAGTTGGGGGCGGAGGTGACGACGACATGCCAGTAGTCGGGGACGACCGGTCGGAGTGGGGTGGGGGGATCAGGTCAGGCGGGATTCCAGGGCGTCCAGCGCGGTGGAGACAGTGGGGGCGACGACGAGCAGCCCCAGGCCGGCGGGCTTGAGGAAGTTCTGGTCGGTGAGCGCGGCGAGCCAGTCGAGCATCGGCCGGTAGAAGCCGTCGGTGTCGACCAGCACCATCGGCTTCGTGTGCATGGCCAGCGTGGCGGTGGTCCAGACCTCGAACAGCTCGTCCAGGGTGCCCAACCCGCCGGGCAGGGTGAGGAACGCGTCCGACTTCTGGATCATGAGGGTCTTGCGACTGGCCATGCTGTCGGTGACCAGCAACTCGTCCGAGGCCAGGTCGGAGACCTCCAGGTCGATCAGCGCCTGCGGGATCACCCCGACGGTACGCCCACCGGCCGCCCGCGCCCCGTCGGCGAGGGCGCCCATCATGCCGACGCAGCCGCCGCCGCTGACCAACGTGTGCCCGCGCCGGGCCAGCTCCGCCCCGGTCTCGGCCGCCAGGTCCAGCCAGCGCTGGTCGAGGGTACGGGAGGACGCGCAGAAGACACAGATCGCCGCCACCCGCTCAGCCCTCCCCACCGTCGACGACACCTCGGCCCGCCCCACCGGACGCGCCGGCCACACCACCCGAAGCAGGACCGCCCGAAGCAGGACCGCCCGACACCGGACCGACGGACGCCGCACCACCGGACACCCCGCCGGCCCTGGTGCCGCCGGACTTCGTAGCGCCGGACTTCGTAGCGCCGGGCTCGGCGGTGTCGGCGGCCTGGCGGGCGGCCCGCTGGTCGGCGGCGGTGCGGGCGACGGCCTCCTCGCGGACCGCCTCCTGGTCGGTGGCGAGCGCCGCTTCGGCCGCGACGATGTGCCGTACCGCCGCGTCGACGTCGTCGGTGAGGCAGATCAGCTCCAGGTCCACCGGACCGATCTTGCCCTCGGCGGCCATGCTGTTCCGCAGCCAGTCGAGCAGCCCCCGCCAGTACTCGGTGCCCATGAGCACCACCGGGAAGCGGGTCACCTTGCCGGTCTGCACCAGGGTGAGCGCCTCGAACAGCTCGTCCATGGTGCCGAAGCCGCCCGGCAGCACGACGAACGCCTGGGCGTACTTGACGAACATGGTCTTGCGGGCGAAGAAGTAACGGAAGTCGATGGCCAGGTCGACCCAGTCGTTGAGTCCCTGCTCGAAGGGGAGTTCGATGCCCAGCCCGACGGAGAGGCCACCGGCCTCCCTGGCACCCCGGTTGGCCGCCTCCATCACGCCGGGGCCACCGCCGGTGATGACCGCGTAACCAGCTCGGGCGAGGGCTCCGCCCAACTCTTCGGCCAGCCGGCACTCCGGGCTGTCCGGGGTGCTGCGGGCGGAGCCGAAGACGCTCACCGCAGGCGGCAGGTCGGCCAGCGTGTCGAAACCCTCGACGAACTCGGAGAGTATCCGCAGGGCCCGCCAGGCGTCCTTGGTCTTCCAGTCGCTGCGCCCCCGGGAGTCCAGCAACCGCTGGTCGGCGGTGCTGGCGGGGATCGCACCGCGGCGCAGCGTGACCGCTCCCCGATGCCGCTCCGGATCGCGGCCCGGCTGCCGCCCGTTGGTCTGACTCATGACAGCCACCGTAGTGGAGGCGCACGTCAGGGCGGTGGCGGCCGGCGAGCCGGAGAAAAAGTTCGCGATCTTGGGCAACTAATTCTGTCGCCCGTACGTCTTACTATTCACATACCGGGTATGGCCCGGCACGCGCCTTCGGGGGAGGAGCAAGCGTGATCAGCAACAACGAGCGGATGCGGATCCGCCGGCAGATGCAGCGACGGATCAACGAGGTGGTGGCCGAGCGTCGCCGCGCCCGACAGCTGGAGGTGCCGGTAGAGCCCGCCGCCAAGCCCGCCGAGCCCACCGAACCCGACAATCCCCGCCTCACCTCAGTCTGACCTGACCGGTCACCCCACCCCCACCCGAACCCAGCTCCCGGCATTCCACCACCTCCGGGGACCTCACCCCCACCCTCTCCCCACACCCACCCCAAGCCTCACCACCCACACGCCCGCCCAGGGCCGGGCTTCACCACGCCCACCCCCAAGCCCCACCATCCCACCCCCACCTCCACCCCCATGCCCCACCACCTCCACCCCCATGCCTCGCCACTCCACCCCCAGGGCATCCCCACCCCCACGCCACACCCCGCGCGCGAACATCGACACCCACGACCCCGAAATCGCCTACGGCGAGCGCCACTGCACAGCCCGCCACCCTCACCGGGCCGGTGATCAAGAGGTTTTAGCACCAGCGAGCGCTCTCCCTGACGTAAACCTCTTGATCACCGAGGACCGGCGGGGCAGGGGGGCCGGCGGGGCAGGCGGGGAGCGGGGGCAGGGGAGGGAGGGGGCGGTTAGGCGGGGGTGAGCCAGCGGTGGAGGGTGGCGGCGCCGTCGCGGATCTTGGTCAGCTCGACGTGTTCGTCCTTGTGGTGGGCCAGGTTGGGGTCTCCCGGGCCGAAGTTCAGCGCCGGGATGCCCATCGCCGCGAACCGGGCCACGTCCGTCCAGCCCAGCTTGCCGATCGGTGCCGCGCCCACCGCCGCCAGGAACTCCTGGGCCGCCGGCGAGTCCAGCCCGGGGCGTGCGCCGGCAGCCGCATCGGTGACCCGCAACTCGAAGCCGGCGAGCACCTCCCGCAGGTGCGCCTCGGCCGCCGCCGGGTCACGATCCGGGGCGTACCGGTAGTTGATCTCGATCTCGCAGCGGTCGGGGACGACGTTGCCGGCCACTCCGCCGTTGATCCGTACCGCGTTCAGGCCCTCGCGGTAGTCGCAGCCGTCGATGGTGACCCGCCGTGCCTCGTACCCGGAGAGCCGGCGCAGCACCTCGCCCGCGCCGTGGATGGCGTTGACCCCGTGCCAGGACCGGGCCGCGTGGGCCCGCTCGCCGTGGGTGGTGACGATCGCCCGCATGGTGCCCTGGCAGCCGGCCTCGACGATGCCGTACGTCGGTTCGAGCAGCACCGCGAAGTCGGCCAGGAGCCACTCCGGGTGAGCCTGGGAGACCAGGGTGAGCCCGTTGTACCGCGACTCGATCTCCTCGGCCTCGTAGAAGAAGTACGTCACGTCGTACCGGGGTTCGGGCAGGGTCACCGCCAGGTGCAGCGCGAAGGCCACCCCGGACTTCATGTCGGAGGTGCCGCAGCCGTACATCAGGTCCCCGCGCATGGTCGACGGGAAGTTGTCGTTGAGCGGCACCGTGTCCAGGTGCCCGGCGAGCACCACCCGGGAGGCCCGGCCGAGGTCCGTTCGCGCCATCACGGTATTGCCGTGCCGGAAGGTGCTCAGGTGCGGCACCCGGCGCAGGACGTCCTCGACGCAGTCGGCGATGGCCTTCTCGTCGAGGGAGACGGACTCTATGTCGACCAGCGCACGGGTCAGCGCCACCGGATCGGCCAGGACCTCGGGGGTCAGCGGGTTCTCCATGGTTCGCACGGTACCGTCCTGAACGGTGGGCGCGAGGGGTGAGCCCACGCAGGCCCGCAGCCGCGAACGAGAGGGTAGAACAGTGACGTCCCAATCCGCCTGGGGTATCGGCCTGGCCACCGTCACCGGTGCCGAGCAGGTGCTCGACACCTGGTACCCGACCGGCAAGCTGGGGCTCGGCGAGCTGCCCCTGGTCCCCGGCGAGGACCAGGCCGACGTGCTCGACCTGCCGCCCGGCGCGATCGGCGAGCGGTCCCTGCCCGGTCTGCGTACGGTGCAGGTGGTCACCGTGATCGGCGCGCTGGACGAGCCGATCAAGGACGCCGCCGACGCGTACCTGCGGCTGCACCTGCTCTCCCACCGCCTGGTGCGGCCCAACGAGCTGAACCTCGACGGCATCTTCGCCCAACTGGCGAACGTGGCCTGGACCTCGGCCGGGCCGTGCCCGCCGGAGCGGGTGGACGAGCTACGGGTGATCGAGCGGGCCGCCGGCCGCCACCTGGCCGTGTACGGGGTGGACAAGTTCCCCCGGATGACCGACTACGTGGTCCCCGCCGGGGTGCGGATCGCCGACGCGGACCGGGTCCGGCTCGGCGCCCACCTGGCCACCGGCACTACCGTGATGCACGAGGGCTTCGTCAACTTCAACGCCGGCACGTTGGGCACCTCGATGGTCGAGGGTCGGATCGTGCAGGGCGTGGTGGTCGGGGACGGCTCGGACATCGGCGGCGGCGCGTCGATCATGGGTACCCTCTCCGGCGGCGGCACCGACCGGATCCGCATCGGTGAGCGGAGCCTGGTCGGCGCGAACGCCGGGGTCGGCATCTCGCTCGGCGACGACTGCGTGGTGGAGGCGGGCTGTTACCTCACCGCCGCCTCGAAGATCACTTTGCCGGACGGCCGGGTGGTCAAGGCCCGCGAGCTGTCCGGCGTCGACGGCCTGCTGTTCTGGCGCAACTCGGTCACCGGGGCGCTGGAGGCGAAGCCGCGCACCGGCCGGGGCATCGAGCTGAACGCCGCCCTGCACGCCAACGACTGAGAGCTCGGCACGCCAACGGCTGCGGGCTCCGCACGCCGACGGCTGAAGGGCTCGGCACGCGCGAACGGCACTGCTCGGCATCGCGCGGCCGATCTCGACGAACGGCGGTCCGGGCCCGCGGCGTACCCCGCCGCGGGCCCGGACGCCGGCTCACTTCAGGCGGTACGCCTGGATGATCCGGGTGCTCGCGGTGTTGCCGTCGGTGTCCCGGGCGGTGGCCCGCAGGGACGCGTACCCGGTGCCCGCCGGGTGCGTGACCAGGGCCACCGTGCCCTGGCCCGGCACCTTCACCACGGTCGCCCGCCGCCAGGTCTTCCCGCCGTCGTACGACACGTCGACGCTCAGCTTCGCCACCTTGGCGGTGCCGGCACCCGCCTGCCGCCGCACCTGGACCGGGATGGCGAAGACCCGCCCGGCCGGGGCGCTGTTGTCGGTGGCCAGCTGCGGGGTGAACCGGATCTCCGACAGCGGCAGCCGCTTCGGCGTGTCACCTGCCACGTGCCCGGAGCGGAACGTCCAGCTCGCCTCGACCTCGGTACTGAGGTCGGTGAGGCTGCGGCTGGCCCCGACGGTCAGCCGGTAGTCACCGGCCGCCTCCGGCACGGTGAAATCGCCGTACCCCGGGTTGTCGGTCTCCTCCACCAGCGTCCCGTTGCGCCACAGCGCGGTTCGGGAGCTGTCGTTGAGGGACGCGCCGGAGTGCCCGGCGGCGTCGCTGTGCAGCGGCACGCCGACCATGATGGTGTCCCCGATCCGGGTGACGTTCTGCTCCGGCCAGCGGGGGGTGGGCAGGGACGGCCCGAGCGGTGCGGCCCCCCAGGTCTCGGTGACCTTCCGATTGGCCCGGTAGGCGGTCGGTGACCCCTGGAGGATCGCCTCGGTGTTCAGCCAGCCCTCCGGGTCGCGGGTGCCGAAGCCCAGCTCGGACTCCCAGCGCACACCCTTGGTGCTGTAGTGCTCGGTACGCTGGCCGGGCACGTCGGTGGGGAGCACGACCGCCCAGCCGCCGGTGTTGTAGCCGGCGTCCGGGAAGATCATCCGCTCGGCCTCCGTCCCCGGGTACGGGTCACGGAACTTGTGCACCACGGTGGCCAGGTCACGTCGGCCGTAGTCGCGGACGAAGCCGCTGGGCAGCTTGCCCGGCACGGCCTCGCTCAGCGCGTACAGGTAGGGGCTGTACGCGGCGTCGAGGTCGGCCCATTGGCTGCTGAAGGTGGAGACGAACTGCTCGTCCGACACCGGGCTGCCGAGTTGCCCGGTGGACAGCCCGTCGAAGGTGTAGAAGGAGACGATGCCGAAACCGTAGCTGCCGCCGTCGGCGGAGAAGAAGTTGGCGCTGATGTCGGCCAGGGCGAGCTTCGCGTCGGCCTGCGGGACGGTCATCCGTACCGGCTTGGCCCGACGCAGGTCGATGGTGACCGCCTTGTCGCCGTCGACCACCAGCTCCGGCTGGGCGAGCATGGCCAGCCCGCCCGACTCCTCGTCCGGGCCCTCCTCGAAGAAGACGCTACTCAGGCCGTACCGGCCCTTGGGGAGCCGGACCTGGGCGACGCCGTCGGGGTCGAAGACGTCCCGCAGGTCGAAGCTGGCGAGGCTGTTCAGGGTGGTGGAGACGTCGCCGTAGGGCTTGCCGTCGCGGCCGAGGTGGGTGAGCGTGACGGTGTAGCTCTCCACCTCCCGGTGCACCGCCAGCGGGGTCACCGCGACGGTGCCGCCGGAGCGGGCCACGACCCGGCCCGTCCAGTAGCCGTCGACACCGAGCCGGGTGTTGGTGGTGACGGTGGTCTCGGCCCGACCGCCGGCCGGGACGGTGAGCCGGTTGACGCCGAGGGTGAACATGCCGGCCGGCGCGGCCTTCCCGCCCGGCCCCGTCGCCTCGACGGTCAGATCGAGGGTGACCGGGGCGGTCCCGCTGTTCTGCCAGGCGACCGTCCGGATGATCGGCGCGTCGTCGCCGTGCGGCCAGAGGGCACGGCCGAAGGAGACGCTCACCGGGTCGGTGGTGACCTGCTCGGTGATCGCCCGGGTCAGGTCCACCCGACCGGCGCCCTGCTCGTAGGCGGTCTGCGTCGGGTGCGGCTTCGCGGCGGCCATCAGGGTCGCCTTGAGCTGCCCGGCCTTCCAGCCGGGATGCTGCTGGGCGAGCAGCGCCACCGAACCGGCGACGTGCGGGGTGGCCATCGAGGTGCCGGAGAGCGTGACGTACTTCGTCCCCACCGGGTCGCCGATCTGGCCGTCGACGGACCGCGCGGCGACGATGTCGACGCCGGGGGCGGTGATGTCGGGCTTGATCGCGTCGTCACCGACGCGGGGGCCCCGGCTGGAGAACTCTGCCAGCTCGTCGTCCCGGTCGACCGCGCCGACGGAGAGCGCGGCGTCGGCGGTGGACGGGGAGCCGACCGAGCCGTCCACGCCGTCGTTGCCGGCGGCGATGACGAAGAGGCTGCCGGTCTGGGCGGTCAGCGTCTGGACGGCCTCCTCCAGCGGGTCGACCTCCGGGGTGTCGCCGCCGCCGAGGCTCAGGTTGACCACGGCGGCCTTCTTGTCGACCGTGGCCCACTGCATGCCGGCCAGGATCGCCGACTCGGCACAGCCGAAGTCCTCGCAGACCTTGCCGTCGAGCAGCTTCGCGTCCGGCGCGACGCCCTTGTACTTGCCGCCGGAGGCCGCGCCGCTGCCGGCGATGGTGGACGCGACGTGGGTGCCGTGCCCGACGGTGTCCCGCTGGTCCGGCGCGTCGCTGAAGTTGTGCGCCTCGGTCACCGTGCCGGCCAGGTCCGGGTGGGTGGCGTCGATGCCGGTGTCCAGCACCGCGACGGTCACCCCCTTGCCGGTGTATCCGGCCGACCAGGCGGTGGGTGCGCCGATCTGGGGCACGCTGTGGTCGAGGGCGACCGCCCGGCGACCGTCCAACCAGATCCGCTCGACGCCCCCTGCCGCGTCGAGCCGGGCCCCGGTGGGGCCGCCGGTGAGCGTCGACCAGACCGCGCCGGCCGAGGACTTGCCGGCGGTCAGGGCCGCGCCCTGGATCGCCGGCAGGTCGCGGGTCACCCGGGTGCCGGGCAGCGCGGTCGCGCCGCGCCGGGCCTGCGCCGAGCGGTACGACACCAGCAGCGGCAGGTTGTCGCGGTGGGCGTCGTCGTAGCGGGCGGCGATCAGCGCGGTGACGTCGAACAGGCGGCGGTCGACCTGCCCCGAGCGGAGCAGCGGCACCGCGTCGCGGGGCACCACGGAGAGGTGACCGCGCTCGCGGCGTACCACGAACTGTTGGTGTTCGCGGCCGACGCCGGGGCGGACGGCGGCGTCACCGGTGCGGGTGACGGTTACCTGGTCCCCGGTGATCAGGGTGACCGTGGTGGAGCCCACGGCCGGCGCGGCGGGCCGGGGCGTGGTCCGGGCGGCGGGCGCGGCGCTCGCGCCCGTCGCCGGTAGGCCGAGGGCCAGGGCGAGCACCAGCCCACCGGCTGCGGTTCTTCTGCTTCGGTGCAACGGATCCTCCTTGGGGAGCGTCTTCATGACAGGAGTCACATCGACGTCCCAGAATTGCATACTCGGTATGCAAAAAGAAGTCCGGAAGATGACCGTCTAGCCACATTGCCGAGACACGACCGACCCGGCGGCGGGCACCGGGGCAGCCGATCAGCGACGATCACCTGGTGACGTCCATGAGGGAACGCATGCTCGCCGGCGAGCCGTACATCGCGAACGAACCCGAGATCCTCGCCGACCTGGACCGCGCCGCCCGGCGCACCGAACGCTTCAACCGCAGTTCCGCCGACGACCCCGAGGGCCGACTCGCCGCCCTGCGCGAACTGCTCGGCACCGTCGGCGAGGACGCCTGGGTGCGCCCGCCGCTGTACTGCGACTACGGCTGGCAGACCCACATCGGCCCACGCAGCTTCGTCAACTTCAACGCCGTCTTCCTCGACGTCGCGCGGATCACCATCGGCGCGGACGTCCAGATCGGACCGAACGTGCAACTGCTCACCGCCACCCACCCTGTCGAGCCCGATCCACGCCGCGCCAAGTGGGAGGCCGCCCAGCCGATCACGATCGGCGACAACGTCTGGCTCGGCGGCGGGGTGATCGTCCTCGCCGGGGTGAGCATCGGGGAGAACACGGTGGTCGGCGCAGGCGCGGTGGTCACCCGCGACCTACCGCCCAACGTAATCGCCGTGGGTAACCCCGCACGGGTGATACGTACCCTGGAATAACAGCTTGAGCTGCGAAAACCTCGGTCGGACCGGTGGGCGAATCGTGAAATCCGATGCACTCTGGGTAGTGACGACGTCACCAGGGGGCACCGATGGCCGAGCGGGTACTCGAACTTCGGGTGCACGGCGTGTCCAACACCCCGCCCGATCAGATCCTCGGACTGCGCACCGACCCGGCCGGTGACGGTCCGCAGCCCCGGCTCGTCTCCGGCGGCGACGTCACCGGCTTCTACCGCGCCAGCACGTCCGCCCCGGACGATCCCCTCGTCGTGGAGGCGTACAGCTGGGGGCAGTTGACGTCGGGGGCGCGGACCGCGCGGGACGTCGAACGGGCCCTGTGGACGTTGCTGCTGCCGTTCACCCTGGCCAACGTCGCCCTGTACGCCCGACCCGACATCCCGTCCGACCCGGACACCGAACGCTGGGGCAGCCGCTCCGGCATCACCGCCTGGCTGATCCGGCTGTTCTGTCTCAGCCTCACCGGCACCCTGGTGCTCGCCGCCACCGGCGTCGGGGTCGACCTGGTCGCCTGGCAGTGCGTCGACCAGGAGTGCCTGCGGCAGCTGCCCGGCCCGTGGGAGTTCCTCGGCCGGGGCTGGTGGCACGCGGACGCCCACGCGCTCGCCGTCGGCCTGCTGCTACCGCTGGCCATGCTGTCGGTGCTCGGCATCGTCGCCTGGCGCACCTACCAGTACGAGGCCGAGATGCCCGCCGAACCCCGCCCGCACCGCTCCCCGGCGGACGACGGGGAACACCCCGCCGAGGAAGCTCCCACCCTGGCCAACCCGTTGCAGGACCGCACCTTCTGGTGCGGTGAGGGCCAGCTGCGCCGCGCCGCCGTCCTGCACCTGTGCGTCGGCGCGGTGCTCGCCGCCGCGGTGCCGGTCGGCGCGGTGCTGACGATGGACCCGCCCCGGGGCATCCGGGCCATGGTCGCCGCCCCGACCATCGCCGCCCTGGTCGCGGTGGTGGTGATCGCGGTGGTGGCGGTGGGCCGCCCCTGGCTGACCCGACGCAGTGGGGCCACCCCGCTCGGGCGGTGGAGCATCGCCGTCGGGGTGCTCACCGGCCTCGCGCTGGCCGGTGCCTTCACGCTCCTGCTGCTGCCGGACGGCCCCGCCGGCACCCCGCTCGCACACTTCCGCCCACCGGTCGGCTGCATCCGTGATCCGGCTCTCGCCGGCTGCCGCTCCGACCACTCCCTGCCCGGGTACGACGGCATCGTCGCCTGGCTCGCCACCTACCAGGTGCTACTGCTGGTCGCCATCGGCACGGTCGCCCGGTCCGGACGACGCGCCCTGCTCGCTCCCGCCACCGCCGGCGTGCTGCTGCCCCTCGGGATGGCCTGGCTCGACGGCCGGCTGCCCGGCGTCCCCGCCGCCCCCGGCGGGCTGCGGATCTGGATGCTCGTCGCACCGGCCATCGCCGTCGCCGCGATCGGGCTGCTGCTGCCCCGCACCGACGGCGACGCGGGCCAACAACCGCTCGGCGCGCACAGCGACGTGGCCTGGGGCGGTCGGGGGGCCGCGGTGCTCGCCGGCTTCGGCTGGATGATGGCCATCTCCTACAGCGCCGGCCTGCTCTACTGGATCACCGACCGGCTCGACGGTCCGACCTCCCCCAGCGGGTTCTCGCCGATCGTGCCGCCGCTGCCGGTGATCTGGGCCGGACTGGCCTTCACCATCGCCACGGCCGCCCTGGTCGGCACGCTGATTCGCGCCGGGGTGCTCTTCCGCCGGTTGCGCCACGCCGAGTACACCCGGCTCACCGCCGGCGGGCAGGCGCGCTCCGCGCACGACCTGCGCCGCTGCCGGGACGTCAGCACGTTCCGTGCGCTGCACCGCCTGGTCGGCGAGCACGCGGTACGGCTGATCGGCTGCTACGCCACCGTCACGGCGGTGCTGGTGACCTTCGCCTGCGCGGCGGCGCTCACCCGTACCCGCCCGGCACCGGCGGGCGCATCGGGCTGGCCGGGGCTGGTGCACACCGCCGCCGACCTCGGCGACACCATGCTGGGCTGGCTGCCCCTGGTGGTCGCCGGCCTCGGGCTGCTGGTCTACCGCAACGACACCGTCCGGCGCAGCGTCGGGGTGCTCTGGGACGTCGGCACCTTCTGGCCCCGCGCCGCGCATCCGCTCGCCCCGCCCAGCTACGCGGAACGGGCCGTCCCCGAGTTGCAGACCCGGGTCGCCGGGATCCTGGCGCTGACCGAGCACGACCCGCGCCGGATGGACGGGGTGATCCTCTCCGGGCACAGCCAGGGCACGGTCATCTGCGCGGCGATGCTGTTCCAACTGCCGACCCGGTGGCGACGGCGGATCTGGTTCCTCTCGTACGGCTGCCAGTTCACCCGGCTCTACGGACGGGTCTTCCCGGCCTACTTCGGACCGTTCCGGCTCCGGGTGCTCGCCGACACCCTGACCTGGCCCTCCGGCTACGTCGCGTGGACCAACTTCTGGCGCGACACCGACCCGCTCGGCTGGCCGGTCAACGCCGGGGAACGGGACGTGCCGGTGAGCGACCCGGAGGCACTGCATCCCAGCGGGGGCGAGGTCGCCGACCCGCCGATCCGCAACCACAGCGGCTACCCGGAGGCGCTGGAGTTCCAGCGGGAACGGGCCCTGGTGGCCCGGCTGTTGCGCCGCGCCGTACCGTCACCCCGGGTCGGTTGACCGGATCACCAGGTCGGCCCGGTCGGCGGTGCCCACCACCACGGCGGTGTTCGCCTCGTCGCTGCCGTACGCCCAGGTCTCCGCCGCCTCCGCGGACCGCCCGTACGCCATGTGCCGCTGCACCAACCGGCGCAGCCGCAGCTCCGCGTCCAGGTCCAGGAACCACGCCTCGTGCAGCAGCTGCCGCACCTCGTCCCAGGGTGGGTGGTCGAGCAGCAGATAGTTGCCCTCGGTCACCACCAGCCGCACCGAGGGCGGCACCTCCACCGCCCCGGCCACCGGCTCCTCCAGATCGCGGCGGAACAGCGGCGCGTACACGGCGGTCGGCTCCAGCCGGCGCAACCGGCGCAGCAACGACACGTACCCGTTGGCGTCGAAGGTGTCCACCGCGCCCTTGCGGTCCGCCCGGCCCAGCCGTACCAGCTCCGCCTGGGCGAGGTGGAAGCCGTCCATCGGCACCAACCGGGCGGTCGGGCCGACCGCCGCGACGATCCGCTCGGCCAGGGTGGACTTGCCCGCCCCGGGCGCACCGGCGATCCCCAGCAGCTGGCGGGGGCCGGCGTCGGCCAGCGACCGGGCCCGCGCCACCAGGTCGTCGAGGGAGAACGGACGCGCCTCGGGCATCAGGCCAGGACCGGCTCGCTGATGGTGAACCGGGCCCGCACCACCGCGTGCACCGGCTGCGGGCGGGGGTCGAGTTCCAGCTCCGGCGGGCCGGCCTGCCGGGCCTGGCGGGCGTACATCGCCCCGCCGCCCGCGCCGCCGAAGCCCTCGTCGGTGTCGGCCAGCTCCAGCAGCCCGGTCACCCGGGCACCGAGCGCCTCGGCGTACTCCCGGGCCCGGCGCAACGCGTCGGCGATCGCCGCGTGCCGGGCCTCCCGGTGGGCCGGGCTGTCCGGGCGCAGCGACCACCAGGGGCCGGCCACCTCGACGTGGTCCTGCTCGGCCAGGCGCAGCATCAGCTCGGCGAGGGTGCTGAAGTCGGTGACGGTAACCGTGGTGGAGACGCTGCCCAGGTAGCCGACCACCCGCTCACCGGACCGGTTCGTCTCGGGGCGTACCCGCAGCTCCCCGGCCTCCCGACGGTCCACCGCCGGCTCGTGCTCGTCGAGCAGCACCCGGACGGCGGCGGCCCGCTCGGCGAGCCGGGCCAGGGCGACCTGGCGGTCCCGTTCCCGGGCTGTCGCGGTCACCTCGAAGCGGGCCAGCTCGGGTGCCACCTCCCGGTACGCCTCACCGCGTACCGCCACCACCGGTCCGTCCGCCACGCACCCACCCTAGCGGCGCAGCCGGCGCACCGCCGGCTTCCCCCGGGCAGCGCGTTCCTCCGACGGCCGGCACGGCCCGATGGCGTCCTCCGACGGCCGGCACGGGCCGGCGGCGTCCTCGACGGTCAGGCCGGGCCGGGGGCGTCGGCGGGTCGCCGGCCGGTGTACGTCACCGTTCCCTGCGCCACCGTGCACCCGGTGAGGTGTCCGCCGGACTCGCCGACCGACCGGACGAACACCAGTTCGTCGGCGGGGTCGCCGCCGACGTCGAACTGCCGTCGGACGGGTTGCGCGCGGTCCGGCCCGGTCAGCCGTACCGTCCGGGCCCGTTCGTACCGGGCCACCAGCGCGGGCAGGTCGTCGGCGCGTACCGCCTCGGCCAGCCCGTCGAGCGCGGCCCGGACCTCGGCCAACTGCCGGAGCACCTGCTCCCGGTTCGACAGCAGCATGTCGGCGGTGCGGCGGGCCGGGGTCGTCGCGACCCGGGTGCCGTCGCGGAAGCTGCCCGCCGCGAGCTTGATCACCGCGTCCCGCACCGCCGAGTCGGCGGCGGCCCCGGCCAGGCTGCCGGCCAGCAGGTGGGGTACGTGCGAGGAGAGCGCGACGACGGAGTCGTGCACGGCCGGCGACATCGGCACGACGTGCGCGTGGAAGACGTCGACGATGAGCCCGACCAGCGACCGGAACGGCCCCAGCCCGTCGGCGCTCGGGCAGAGCACCCAGGCCGCGTCGACGAAGAGCCCGGCCAGCGCGGAGGTGAGGCCGGCCCGCTCCGCGCCGGCCATCGGGTGACCGGGGACGAACCGGCCGGTCAACCCGTGCGCCGCGGCGAACTCGGCGACGGCCGCCTTGGTGCTGCCCACGTCGGTGACGACACACCGGTCGTCGGTCAGCCCGGCCACGGCGAGCAGGGTCTCCGGCAGGCTGGGCAGTGGGCCACCGAGGAAGACGACGTCCCGGTCACGGACCGCGTCGGCCAACTCGTCGGGGAAGGCCAGGCCCCGGCGTCGGCCCTCGACCCGGGTCGCCGGGTCGGGATCCCAGCCGGTCACCTCCGTACCGGCCTCGTGCAGCCGCAGCAGGATCGAACCGCCGATCAGGCCGGTGCCCACCACGGCGACCCGGGGCCGGTCGACGTCGTCAGCCATTGCACCCGCCCCTACGGCTGGGCGAGCCGCTGCGCGACCGCCGCGACGTGCGCGTCGGACCCGGTCAGCGCCACCCGGACGTGCCGCTGCCCGGCAGGGCCGTAGAAGGCCCCGGCGGCGACCAGGATGCCCCGCCTGGCCAGCCAGTCGACGGTGTCCCAGCAGTCCTCGTCGCGGGTCAGCCAGAGGTAGAGACCCGCCTCGGAATGCTCGACCGTGAACCCCGCCCCGGTGAACGCGGCGAGCAACGTCTCCCGCCGGGCCCGGTAGCGTTCCCGCTGCTCGTCGGCGTGCCCCTGGTCACCGAGCGCGGCCACCATCGCGGCCTGCACCGGGGCCGGGACGATCATGCCGGCGTGCTTGCGGATCTTCAGCAGCTCGGCGACCAGCGCCGGGTCACCGGCGACGAACCCGGCCCGGTAGCCGGCCAGGTTGGACCGCTTGGACAGCGAGTGCACCGCCAGCACCGAGTCGTACGACCCGCCGCAGACCTCCGGCGAGAGCACCGACACCGGCGCGGCGTCGGCCGTCCAGCCCAGCGGCAGGTAGCACTCGTCGCTGGCCACCACGGCACCGCGCTCGCGGGCCCAGTCGACCACCTTGCGCAGGTGGGCGGCGGGCAGCACCTGACCGGTCGGGTTGCCGGGCGAGTTGACCCAGACCAGGCGGACCCGGGGGGTGGGGCCGAGGGCGGTCAGCGAGTCGGCGCGGACGACGGTGGCACCGGCCAGCCGGGCCCCGTCGGAATACGTCGGATAGGCGATCGACGGCACCACGACCACGTCGCCGGGGCCGACCCCGAGCAGGGTGGGCAGCCAGGCGACCAGCTCCTTGGACCCGATCGTCGGCAGCACCCCGAGCCCGTCGACGCCCGCTCCGCAGGCACGGGCCACCCAGCCGGCGATGGCGTCCCGCAGCGCCGGGGTGCCCGCCGTCAGCGGGTAGCCCGGCGCGTCGGACGCGTCCGCCAGCGCCTGCCGGATCAGCGGGGGCACCGGGTCGACCGGCGTACCCATGGAGAGGTTGATCAGGCCGTCCGGGTGCGCCGCGGCCAGGGTGGCCGCGGCGTCCAGCGTGTCCCAGGTGAACTCGGGCAACCGGGCCGACACCGGCCCGGACCCGACCGGCCCCGACCCCGGCGCGGGCCGGGCCGGTGACCCCTGCGCCGCGGCGGCGGGCCGGTTCAGTGGCCCGCGCCGCGGCGCTGTCGGCCGGTTCAGCTGCCCTCGCCGCGCGGCGGCTGGCCGGCGACGAACGTCGCGTCCTTCTCCACCTTGCCGACCTTCGACGCGCCACCCGGCGAGCCCAGGTCCTCGAAGAACTCGTAGTTGGCCCCGGTGTAGTCCTTCCACTGCTCCGGGACGTCGTCCTCGTAGAAGATGGCCTCCACCGGGCAGACCGGCTCACAGGCACCACAGTCGACGCACTCGTCGGGGTGGATGTAGAGCATCCGATTGCCCTCGTAAATGCAGTCGACCGGGCATTCCTCGATGCATGCCTTGTCGAGCACATCCACGCACGGCTCGGCGATGATGTAGGTCACCGGTCTTCTCCTCCGCAAGACTCGCCGCGATCACCCGCGACGCTAAGAGCCTAGTATCTCGCCGGGGAGGAGGTCGATCGTGCTCCGACAGCAGGATGTGGGACACCGGATCGTGGTCCGCCGCATTGTGGGGATTCGCGAGGGCCGGCCCCTCTTCTCGGACGCCCTCGGTGAGCTGGTCGAGCTGAGCGAGACGCATCTCACCATCGCCACCGCCCAGGGCCGGGTCCGGGTGCCGGTGGCCGAGGTGCACCGGGCCAAACGGGTGCCGCCCACCCGGCGGCCCACCGCCACCGCCGTGGTCGAGCTGGAACTGGCGGCGGACGAGGCGTGGCCCGCGCCGGTACGCGGTCGGCTCGGCGACTGGCTGCTGCGCTCCGCAGACGGTTGGACCGGACGAGCCAACTCGGCGCTGCCGGTCGGCGACCCGGACCGGCCCCTGCCGGCGGCCGTGGACGCGATCGAACGCTGGTACGCCGAGCGCGGCCAGCCCGCGATGGTCAACACTCCGCTGCCCCTGGCCGTGCCGGTCGGCGCCGAACTGGACGCCCGGGGCTGGAGCGCCCGACCGCTCACCCTGGTCCAGACCATCGCGTTGGCCGCGCTGCCACCGGCAGAGCCGGCCGAGACGCCCGACGCGGACCGGGCCGGACCGGCCGCCAACCCGCCGAACGGGGCTCACGCGGACCGGACCAGCTCGATCGCCGGCCCGCCGGTCACCCTGGCCGTCGCGCCGTCCGAGGAGTGGCTCGCGGTCGCCGCCGGCCGCAAGGGCGGCCTGCCGGACTCCGCCCGGCACATCCTCACCGCCGTGGACCGGGTCCGCTTCGCCCAGGTGTGCGCCGACGGCGTGCTGGTGGCGACGGGTCGGGGCACGGTCACCGGGCAGGGCCGATGGCTGGGGCTCAGCCTGATCGAGGTGGCCCCGCAGGCACGCCGGCAGGGGTTGGCCGTCCGGGTGATCCGGGCACTGGTCGACTGGGGCGCGGCCGAGGGCGCCACGCACGCCTTCCTCCAGGTGGAGCAGCGCAACACCGAGGCGGTGTCGCTCTACCGCAAGCTCGGCTTCACCACCCACCACACCTACCTCACCCGGGTCGCCCCGCCGACCTGACCCGGATCGCCTTGATCGACTCCCCTGGGCCGAGGTCGGTGTCCCGCCGGGCGGATACCGCAGGTTGATCAAGCCGGGCCAGGGCCGGGTGGGGGTGGGTGAGAGGTCAGCGGCGGACGACTCGGCGGGGCTTGGCCGCGTTGCGCTCGGCGTACCGCTTGAGCTGTTGCGAGCGGTAATCGCGGCCGAGCGCGATGAGCACCAGGTAGCCGATCGCCACGCCGGCTGCGGCGGCGGCGAGGTAGAGCCAGATCTGGGCGAAGAAGAGCCCGGCACCACCGGCGAACGGGTTGTTCCCGACCAGCAACGGGCCGACGAGCACGGTCAGCAACAGCGCCACGGCCACCGCGGCGGCCACGTCGGCTCCCCACCGCGCGGCCGGGACGACCCGACCCCAGGCGAACACCACCCCGGCCAGGACCAGCCCGACCACGAGGAACATGCCCAGCGAGACCCGGTCGGCGGCGGTGTCGGTCCCGTCGAAGCCGAGCTTGATGATCACCCGGGCCACCACGTTGACCGCGAACAGTGCCGCCGCGAGCAGGCCGACCGCCCGCCACCGATCTCTCATCACACGCCTCCCGCCGTACCGCCCCGCCGCCTCGACGGGAATCCTGGCAGGAATATCTACCACCGCTTGCTGTGTGTCGTCATCAACCGTCGAGGCTGCGCGGCTGCGGGCTGAGGATCTGCCGGAACGCCATCACCGCGAAGGTCATCGCCCCGGTGGTGATCATCGCCAACCCGACCCAGTTGTCCCCGGCGACCAGCAGGTCGCCCTCGGCGGTGCGGACCGCTGCCACCGCCATCAGCACGAACCACGGCAGCGCCGGCAGCGCCACCGCCCACTTCCGGCCGACCGTGGCGTACGCGAACCAGCTCACCGCGATCGCCGCCAGGATGGTGAACAGCACCGACACCCCGATCAGCTGCCCGCCGACCCGGACGGTGGACAGCAGCAGGCCGATCAGTGCGGTGAGCACCCCACCGACCACGGCGACCAGCCCGCCGACCACCCGCAACGCGACGTCGAGCAGTCGTACCGTCCGGCCGGGTGGTGGCGGGACGGCGGTGGCCTCCTCCTCGACGACCGGCATCGGCGTGGCCGGCAGGGTCACCGGAGTCCGGCCGTCGCCGCGGCGGCCCGCTCCGACCTGGGGGCGTCGATTCCGGCGAAGAGGTCGTTCTCCCAGCCGTTCGGGCCGCCACCCGGGCCCTTCTCCCCCACCGCCAGGGTGAAGTACTCCACGCCCATGAACTCGGCGCCGAAGTTGCCGGCGATCGCGTACAACCAGGAGTTGGCCGGGATCTGGGTGGCGTGCGCCCGCATCGCCGCCTCCTTGGCGGCGGCCTGCTCGGTGCCGTCGACCCGGGCGGCGATCTGGTCGTCCGGGGTGCCGAAGGGCAGGTCGTCGATGCCGTCGATGCCGTCGAACGGGTTGTCCGACGACTCGGTGAAGTGGCTCATCCCGGCCGCCAGGACGCTACGCGGCAGCGCCGTCCAGTAGACCTTGGCCGGGGCGATGCCCTCCGCGTCGGCCAACTCGTGCGCCCGCATCGCCACCCGGTGCGCCTGGATGTGGTCCGGGTGCCCGTAGAAGCCGTTCGGGTCGTACGTGACGAGGACCTGGGGGCGGATCTCGCGGATGACGTCCAGCAACTGGCGGGCGGCCTCGTCGAGGTCGGCCTGCCAGAACGCCCGAGGGTGCTCGTTGGTGGGCATCCCCATCATGCCGGAGTCCCGGTAGCGGCCCGCGCCGCCGAGGAAGCGGTGGTCGGTGACGCCGAGCGCGGCGCAGGCGGCGGTCAGCTCGCCGATCCGGTAGCCACCGAGCTGGTCGGCCTCGGCGGCGGCGAGCTGCGCCAGCTCCGGCAGGTGGATCTCGCCCTCCTCGCCCAGGGTGCAGGTCACCAGCGTGACGTGGGCACCGGCGGCGGCGTAGTGCGCCATCGTCGACCCGGTGCCGATGGACTCGTCGTCGGGATGCGCGTGGACCAGTAGAAGGCGTCGGTCGGGCAGCGTCGTCACGACCGTCACTCTAACCGGCGGTCCGTCGCCCCCGAGGCGGACGCGTCCAGGCAGGTCGACCACATCACGCCCGACACCGCTCTACGATCCGGGTTGTGGACTTTCCCGAGCTGGCCGCCCGTACCCGTCGGTTCAGCCACGGGGCGCCGCGCGCCGTTTCCGTGGCCGACGACGGCTCCCGGGTGGTCTTCCTCCGCTCGGGCGGGCCGGAGGACCCGGCCGACGCGCTCTGGGCGGTGGAGACCACCTCCGGCGAGGAACGGCTGATCGCCGATCCGGCCGTGCTGCTCGGCGGCGACGCCCACCCGGTGGTGCTCGCCCCGGGCGAGCGGGCGCTGCGCGAACGACGCCGGCTCAGCACTGCCGGTATCGGCTCGTACGCCCTGGACAGCGCCGGGCGGGTGGCCGTGTTCGCGCTGGCCGGCCGGCTGTTCCGGGCCGACCTGGTGCACGGCGACGTGGTCGAGGTGACCACCGTCGGCCCGGTGATCGACCCACGACCGGACCCCACCGGGCAGCGGCTGGCGTACGTCACCGACACCGCCGACGGGATACGCCGGGGCGAGCTGCGGGTGGTCGACCCGGACGGCACCGACACCCTGCTGGCCGGCGAGGACGGCGGAGTGACCTGGGGTCTGGCCGAGCACGTCGCGGCGGAGGAGTTCGGCCGGTTCCGGGGTTACTGGTGGGCCCCGGACGGGCGGTCGATGCTCGCCGCCCGGGTCGACGAGTCGCGGCTGCCCCGCTGGCACCTGCACGACCCGGCGGACCCGGCGACCCCGCCGACCACCATCGCGTACCCCCGGGCGGGTGGCCCGAACGCCGAGGTCAGCCTGCACCTGCTCGACCTGGACGACGGCTGGGTGGACGTGCACTGGGACCGGGAGACCTACCCGTACCTGGCCTCGGTCGACTGGGCCGACGGCAACCCGCTGGTCACGGTGCTGCGCCGGTCGCAGCAGCACGGCCTGGTCCTGGCGGTGGACCCACGGACCGGGGAGACCCAGGTGCACGCGGAGCTGGCCGACCCGCGCTGGGTGGAGCCGATCCCGGGCACCCCGGCCCACCTGCCGGACGGCCGGGTGCTGGTCGGCGGCGAGCTGGCCCACGACGGGTACGACGCCCGCTGCCTGTTCGCCGACGGCACCCTGCTCACCCCGCCCTCGCTGTACGTCCGTCGGGTGGTGGGCCGGCTGCCCACCGGTCCCGGCCCGGCCGACCTGCTGGTCGAGGCGAGCGAGGGCGAACCGAGCCAGCGGCACCTCTACCGGGTCCGCACCGTCATCGGCGGTGGGGTGGACGCCCGCCGGATGAGCAGCGCCCCGGGCTGGCACACCGCGGTGGTCGGCGGGGACACGCTGGTGGTCGGCACCGCCTCGCTGGACGACGCGGGGACGAGCTGGTCGGTGTGGCGCGGCGACCGGGAGGTGGCGCGGCTGCGGTCGCTGGCGGCCACCCCGTCGTACGCGCCCCGGCCGATGCTGGTCCGGGTGACCGACCGGCGGCTGCCGACGGCGGTGCTGTACCCGACCGAACACGTCAAGGGCACCCGCCTGCCGGTGCTGCTGGACGTCTACGGCGGCCCCGGCCACCAGGAGGTGGTCGCCGCCCGGTCGGCCTGGCTGGAACGGCAGTGGTGGGCCGACAACGGGTTCGCCGTGGTCACCATCGACAACCGGGGTACGCCGGGCGTGGCACCCTCGTTCGAGAAGGCGATCCACCGGCGGGTGGCCGACGTGATCCTGACCGACCAGGTGGACGCGCTCACCGCGCTCGCCGGCAAACACCCCGACCTCGACCTGGAGCGGGTGGCGATCCGGGGTTGGTCGTTCGGCGGCTGGCTGGCCGGCTTGGCGGTGCTGCGGCACCCGGAGCTGTTCCGGTGCGGCATCGCCGGCGCCCCGGTCACCGACTGGGCGCTGTACGACACCGCCTACACCGAGCGCTACCTCGGCCTGCCCGACGACGGCATCGACGTGTACGGGCACCATTCGCTGGTGGAGCTGGCGGCGGAGCCGCTGTATCCCGGGGAGCCGGCCCGACCGCTGCTGCTGGTGCACGGGATGGTCGACGACAACGTGGTGGCGGCGCACACCCTGCGGCTGTCGGCGGCGCTGCTGTCCACCGGCCGGCCGCACGCGGTGCTGCCGCTGACCGGGGCCACCCACATGGCAGCCGGTGGGCTGTCCGAACGCCTGCTCCGCCTGGAACTCGACTTCCTCCGTACCCACCTGGGCTGAACGAAGGCGCGAACGATCTATCGCACACAGAATATCGGATTTCCGACACTACCTGCGGTGCGCTTTTGGTAACTTCTAGCAACCGTGGCCGGTGAAGTTACCACAGGTGGACCGGAGTGTCCGGTGGAAAGACAGCAAAGCCGAGGTCCAGCACTCGTGAGTAAGTCCGTTGTCCCAACGCTGGGAAACCTGGCATGTGTGCCGGTCACCTCGGTAGAGGAGGTCGAGATCTTCGACCGCCACAACGGCGTGCCTTCATTGGGCGTTTTCAGAACGGGCAGCCAGTCTCATCTGTTCTGGCGCGCGCTTGGCTACACCGGCGACATCTCTCTCTGGCTCTATGTTCCGCTGTCAGACGGAGATGAGGAGACCCTGGAAGACGACGAAGGCCCCGGCCCTCTGGAGGAGATCGTCTACCACTCGCCGAGGCAGCGCTACGTGACCGTCGGCGTCGCCAACTACTACCGGCTCCTGTTCGAACGCGAGTGGATCATTCCGGTTGAAGCAAAGCACGGCCAGATCGTCCATTCTCTTATCGAGGATGTCACGGCAGCTCTCCAACTTGCCATTGACGAGGGCCTACCGGCCAGCAGGAGAGCAGACTTCAAGAAGGCGCGGGAAGCTGTGCGCCATCTCGTCGCCTGTTAGCCCCTCGAACGCGCCGCTCCCAGCCCTCTCGTGGGCGGGGGCGGCTCGTGCCGTTTTGGGGCCAGCCACCCTCGCCCGACTGCTGGCGGTTGCCGTCGTCCCTGCCACCTGCTGTCGCTCAGATGGCCCGCTGTCTTGCCGCGCCGCCGCTACTGCCACCAGAGACGATCTTCCTCGACTCCGGCAGGCATTCGCCGTCGACCCTCGCCGACAAGGTCATAGCTCTTGTGCCCGCGCTCCCCTCCTGACCGACCTCTCCGGTGTCGACCGCCGACGCCGGCCGGCGCCCTCGGGGAACGGTGATCGTCCGGTGGCGTGTGGCTTGTCAGGCGCGGTCGTGGAGAGTGACCTGGTAGCCGTCGGGGTCGGCGAAGGTGAATGTCCGGCCGAATGGGCCGTCGATCGGTGCGGAGACGATGGTGTGACCGTCCGCGACGAGAGCATCGTGAATGGCCTGGACGTCGGTGGCGTGTAGCCAGATCGCGGCACCGATGCCGGGCTGGGCGACGGATGCCAGATCGGTGCCGGGGACGACGTCACGGAGTGCGAACGCGATCGGCTTCGTCTCGAAGACGACGGCGTGCGGAGGTCCGGCCTGCGAGCGGACGAGGCCGAGGTACCGCTCATAGAACGTCCGCGACGCGTCGAGGTCGCGCGCCTGGAGCGAGATGAAGTCGGGGCCGGTGACGGGCATGGTGATGCTCCTTCTCTTCGTGTCAGCTTCCTGACACAGAACAATGTATGTCAGAATTCTGACATGAGTCAAGACGGCGCCGGGGTCGAACTGAACAAGTCACTTGGCTACCTGCTGAAAGAGACGTCGAGCGTCCTGCGCGCAGCCATGGAGGAGGTGCTGCGGCCGCTCGGGATGAGCGTGACGCGCTACGCCTGCCTGGAGCTGCTGGCTCAACGGCCGGGCTTGTCGAACTCCGAGCTCGCGCGGGGCGCGTTCGTGACACGACAGTCGATGAACGTGCTGCTCCAAGCCCTGGAACGAGAGGGCTACGTGACCAGACCTGCGGAGGCGCCCACCGGGAAGGTTCTTCCCGCGCGACTCACGCCGCGCGGCCAACGAAGCCTGGAGAAGGCGACCGTGGCGGTCCGGTCCGTCGAGGTGAGAATGCTGGCCGGCATGACCGAGGCCGAGCAGTCAGACGCGTTCCGGATCCTGCAGAGCATGATCCGTTCTCTGCGCGATGGTAACGAAGGCGCCTAGCTCCTTCCTCGGCCCACGTCCCGCCGCGCCCGGACACAGGTGCAGCCGTGCGGGGCCGGCCGGGCCACGAGGTCTGCCGGCGGATCGACTGGCCCGAGCTTCTTCTCAGAACCCACTGAGATCGACCTGCCAATCTGGCCAGTACCCGAGTAACGCCAGAGAGGCAAGGAGTCGATGTGAAGCTCTCCCCCACCGCCCGACGGATCGCCGCCACCACACTGGCGGCGACGCTGCTCGCTCTCGTCGGCGGCACGCCGGTATCGGCTGCGCCCACCACGACGGCCAGGGGCACCACGGCGACCTGGACGCTCGTCGACCTGCCGCAGCGGATCTGCGCCACCCCCAACGACCCGCGCGCCCTGTACTACTTCGTCGTCCTCGACGGGACGTGGTCGACGACGATCACCGCCAGCTACACCGGCATGCCGGCCGGAACCGAGGTCTACAGCCCGCAGACCACACCGCCCGGTTCGGGGAATGGTCACGTCGTGCAGATCCTGGCCGCGTTCCGGCTGCACGGTGCCCCAGTCGGCCACTATGTCCCCCAACTCCAGGCCACGGACGGCACCGTCACGCAGAGCGTCCCGGTCACCCTCGACATCCAGTCGTCCTGCTGAGGCGGCACGAGTGACCCCGGGCCTGATGGCAGTGGTCCCGCCGGCTCGGCGGGGCAACTGCCGGCAGACACACACATGGGGCATGCGGACCCTTTGGACCTGATGACGTCAACGACTCAGCCGGCCGGGGTGGTACGCCGGACACCACCTGCCGCTCCTGCTCAGAGCAGCCCGAGGCTGATGGCGAGTTGGATGATCGTGGTGGGGGCGTCCGGGTCGCGGGCGACCTGGGCGACCACCTCCCGCACCACCGGGCGGTGCCGGACCTCGGCGGGCGCGATGCCGTCGGCCCGGATCAGAACCCGGGCCGCGCTGACCGGGTCGTCGGTCCGCAGGTACGCGCGAGCGGCGTCGACCAGGTGCGCGGCGCGGTGTTCGACCGGCAGCCACCGCCACCCGTCCCACCCGATCAAATCCTCGTGCCGCTTGACGGCCTGCGGGCCGTCGCCCGACTCCACGGCGGCGGCGACCCGCCCCACCTCGACGGCCGCCGGCCCGAACCCGGTCCGATGATGATCCTGACCGTCACCCACCCGGGCGGCCATCTCGGCGGCCTCGTCCAACAGGTCACCGGCCGCCCGATCGTCACCCGCCCGCGCCGCGATCAGAGCGGCCTGCACCAGCAACGACCCGCACAGCGACAACTCCTGCGGCGCACCGGCGTCGAGATCGGCCGGGGCGATCTGGTACGCGGCGGCCAGCATCACCGATCGCGCCCGCGCCGCCGCCCGCAACACCTGACCGACCTGCACCGCCGCGCCCGCCAGCAACACCCGGTCACCGGCAGCGGCGGATATCGCCCGATCAGCGGCCAACCACGCCAGACTCCCCTCGTCCAGCTTCACCAGCAGCGCCGCCGTCACCCGGTACGCCTGCACCACCGCCACCCGACCCGCCTCCGGGTCCTGCACGTGGGCACGATGCACCTCGGTCAACAACCCCGGCAACAGCTCCACCAGGCGCGGATACCGGGCATGCTGGTACGTCGTCCACGCATGCCCCACCTCCCGAGCCAACCGATCCGCCGACATCACCACCCGGCCCGCCGCCGGTCGGCCAAGAGCCATCTCGTACGTCGACAGCGCCGCCCGAATCCGCGCGACACCCTCCCCGCGCTCGGCCACCCCGGCGGGCTGGACGTCCCGACCGAGCAGGGTCGCGGTATCGACCTGGAGCACCACCGCGACGTCCCGGATGGTCGACGCCTTCTCCAGGGAACGGACCCCGCGCTCGACCTCGTCCACCCAGCTCTTCGACTTGCCCAACCGGTCGGCGAACGACTGCTGCGACAGCCTCCGCCGCGCCCGCAGGTACGCCACCCGCCGACCGATCGGCATCGGATCACCGCCCACCACGCCACCGCCGATCCGGTACCGCCCGGGTCGTCTCCTCCACCGGTATCCGCTTCGCCTCGGCCTGGGCGAGAATCCGCTGCCGCACGGCCTCCCGCTCCGCCTGCTCGATCTGCTCGCCTCGGCTCTGTATCGGCTCGTGCTGCATCTCGTCCACCTGCAACCCTCTTGGAAGGCGCGGCGGCGGTGCTCTGGGAGGATGGCCGCCGCGCCGGCTGAGGGTCGCAACTCGCGGCAGAACGGGTAGCCGCTCCACCCTTCGATCACACCCGGTGATCCAATGCTCACGCCTTGGGATCACAGCAGCCAGGTACGCGACAGACCAGGCCAAATGCCTTCCGGGAAAGGTCGTACGTCCCGGGTGACTACGCGCCGACCAGAGACGCCAGCTCTGCCAACTCCTTGGTCATCGCCCGCCGACGCCGCTCGGAGATCGACTGGACGATGTCGCGGGCGTACCGCTGCTGCCGCAACCAAGCCGGCGCCTGGTCTCGCAGGTCGAGCAGCACACCGGTGGCTTCGGCGTACGCGCCGGTCTGCGCATGGGAGAACGCGACGTCCAGACGATGCCGCTGTCGGGACGACGGGCTCACCTGCGGAGACCGCTGCGCCTGCTGCGCCAGGGCCAGCGCCTCGTCGGGGCGGCCGGCGATCACCGCCGCCTCCACGCGCATCAGGTGCACACCCTCGACGGAGTAGTCGTTGCCCGTGAGGTCGGCGTCCGGGCTCGGCCGGTCGCCCAGCCGGTGCGCGCCGGCCGCCGCCAGGTCGAGCATGTCGCGGGCATCGTCGTGCCGGGCATCCCGGACCGCCGCCGACGCCCCCTTGATCAGCAAGAATCCCCACGCGGCAAGGTCGGCCGGTGACGCCGTGGACAGCCTCGGCTCCACATGGTCGGCAGTGCGCACCGCGAGGACTTCGGCCTCGGCAAACCGGGCCTGCCGCAACAACAGCCAGCACATCGGCGCGACCGCTGCGGCACCCACCAGTTGATCACCACTACGGCGGGCATGATCGAGGGCCGCAGTCAGGGCTACGTGCGCAAGGTCAACGCTGCGAAGCTGAATAAGGAGCCGGCCAGCCAACTGGTAGGCCCGGGACGCGAGCGCGTGCGCGCCCAACCGCTCGTCACCGTCGGCGACCTCGACAAAAGTCCGGGCCTCGTCGAGCAGGCCGGGGATCAACGTGAGGGCGGCGGCATAGTCGTTGGCGTGGTAGATCGTGTTCGCCGCTCGGATCGAACGGCGGACGTCGGTGGCGGTCGGCGGCCCGATCTCCAGATCGTCAACCACGGAACGCCCGTCAAGACCGGAGACCGGAGTCAGGGCACGACGGACATCGACCAGGCCGAGCGGTTCGGCGTCAGGCTCCCGCATCGCCTGAGCGTGAGCGGCAGACCCCATCAGCGCCGACGTGGGCACCCCTAGCGCAGTAGCCAACTTGTTCAGGGTTGACATACGGGCACTGGTCCGCTCGTTCTGCTCCAGCTTGCGGATCGTCTCGACGCTCACGCTCGCGCGCTCGGCCAACCGCTCCTGTGTCAAGGTGGATTCGGTCCGCAGCTTGCGCAGGTGATCACCGATGGTCGAGGGCATGGCAGCCTCCCAGGTAGCGGAATCAGCCCGGCCACGCCGGCCGTCCGACGGGCCACCACTTCGGACGGTACACCGAATCGCCCCTCAGACAGTGACGCTGAGAGTCCGAGCCAGAGCTTCTAGTGATTGCCATCAGTCGTGCTTGCCGCTCGCTCGCCTCCGCTGGCAGGGGCACGGCAGCATGATCGGGTCAAGAGCCCATACCGTCACCGAAGGACTGCGGAGTCCGCTGGCGCGTGCGCTGTCCGCTGTGCAGCAGCCGGCCGGTATGCCTCGCGCCGGTCTCCAGATCGTGCAGATGGCTCTTACCCCGATGGGCGAGCTGGCCGAGGGCCCGCAGGGACAGCCGACGCTCGGTCCGAAGCGCGCGCAGCTGGGCGGCGAAACGCGGATCGACATGCGACACGACGATGCCCCCAGGTTCTGGCCAGCAGAACCAGACCGGATCGATGGACCACTACTACGGACAGTACGTCGAACGACACCGGCGGCAGCTCCGCCACGTGACATCTCCATGACCTTCGGGTCTCGCCGGTCCTGCATGGCAAATGGTGACGAACTATCTCCTTCAGCGGCGACAGCGGGGCGGCACGATCGTTAACGTGGCGTGCATGACCGCACCGAACACCGCCCTGCGCGTCGTCCGTACCGGGATGCGCATGAGCCAGGACGACGTCGCGGGTGCGAGCCAGGCCGCCGGCCACCGCATCGGTGAGCCCGACGACGGTCACGTCGTCGACGATCAGCACGGCGGCCACGACCTGACCTCACCCATGTCCAACCTGGCCACACCGGCACCGACACCCAGGCCCGCCGCCGTTCACGGGTCCTACGAAGGGGTCTGGCTCAGCCGGTACCAGTACCATTCCAGCGGCCGGGGAGAGTCGTTCGCCGGGCAGCACTTCGTGGTCGTGCTCCAGCACGGCGACCGGCTGACCGCGCGCAGCCTGCCCGGCTCGGCGGCCTCGTCGCTGTCGCTGGATCTCACCGTGGACGGTGCCGTCGTCACCGGAACATGGGTGGAGCAGACCGACCCCGCCGGCTACTACCGGGGTGCCCGGTACCACGGCGCGATCCAGTTGATGGTGGAGCCGACCGGCCGGCGGATGGCCGGAAAGTGGGTCGGGTTCGGCAGGACATGGACGTCAACACCGGCCCCTGGGAACTGACCTTCCAGGACGCTTCGACCTTTAAGGCGACGCTCGACCACTACAACACCCCGCCCGGGTAGGCACAGCCGAGCAGATGCCACCACCGTGGCCCGTGACGCACATAGGTCGGTGTAGTCACCGGCCCCCCTCGCCGCGCAGCTCGGTCAGCGGGATCGGGATGATGGTCGTCGGAGCCGCCCACCTGGCCACGTACTGCTAATCGTGGGCGATGGCGGTCAGGATGTTCAGACGGGCGGCGCGGGCCGCCGGGGGTATCGCGGCCAGGGTCCCGGCCAGCGCGGCCAGGCCCAGGTAGACCAGCAGTTGGTCGATCGGCACCGACAGCTCGGTCACCCCCTGGGTCTGCAGGGCGCGGACCGTAGCAGCGCCCAGAGCCACGCCGACCGCCACGCCCAGCAGTGCGCCGAAGACGGAGATCACGGTGGCTTCGGCGGCGGTCATCATCATGGTCTGGAACCGGCGCAGGCCCACGGCGCGCAGTAGGCCCAGCTCGCGGGTACGCTCCAGCACCGACAGGGTGACGGTGTTGGCGATGCCCAGCACGGCGATGACCATGGCCAGGCCGAGCAGCACCTGCACGGTCCGCAGGAGGCGGTCGGCCTTGGCGTTCTCCTGGGCGGTGTACTCGGCGCGGTCGCTCACCCCCACCTCGGGGCTGTCAGCGAGCAGCCTGTCGAGCCGGCCGCGGGCGGCGGCAACGTCGGTGCCGGGTGCCAGCCGCACGAAGGCGCGGCTCGGCAGCGGCTGCTTGAGGCCGCTGGCCGCCGACGCGGGCAGCAGCCAGCCGGTGAGCAGGTCGGTGTCGGTGTAGATGCCCGCCAGGGTGAACTGGCGCGGCTCACCGCGGGGCAGTCGCACCGTGACCCGGTCGCCGACGTGCGGTCCCGCCGGGGTGACGGCCCGCTGGTCGACCAGGATCTGGTCGTCGGCCAGCGCGCCGATCGTTCCCTCGGCCGGGGTCAGGCTCAGCATGTCGCGCAGGGCCGGCACGTCGGTGACGGTCTCCACGTAGGCCGGCTGCCCGTCGATGACCGCGCCGCCCTCGCCCACGCCGGTGACGGCCAGCACGCCGGGCAGCGCCGCGGCCCGGGTGAGCACGGCCGGGTCGAAGCCGGTACGGCTCGAGCCGTTGGCGTCGCCGCTGACGATCAGGTCGGCCTTGAACCGGTCGGTGACGAGGCGGCCCACGCTCGTCGTGGCCGAGGCGAAGACGGTGGAGATGCCGGCGAGCAGCGCCACGCCGACCATGAGCGCGGCGGCCGTCGCCGCAGTGCGGCGCGGGTTGCGGCCGGCGTTGAGCCGGGCCAGGCGGCCGGACACCGACCACGCGAAGGCCCGGCCGAGCAGCCCGGCGGCGGGGCGTGCGAGCGCCGGCGTCAGCAGCGTGACACCGGTGAACGCCACCGGCACACCGCTCAGGATCAGCGGGGCGGCGCCCTGGTCGCTGGCGGCGAGGCCGAAGCCGACCAGCCCGAGGCCGGCGGCGAGCACGACGGCACCGACGACGGTGAGTCGGGTCAGTGGCCGCTCGGGTGCGGCGGCGTCGCGCAGCGCCGCCACCGGCGGCACTCGCGCGGCGCGCAACGCGGGCAGCAGCGCGGCGGCCGTCGTGACGAGCAGCCCGACGGCGAATGCGGTGACCACCGCGTCCGCCGGCACGACCACCCGCTCGCGGGCGACGAGCGCGCCCACGGCCACCCCGGCCGCCAGGCCGGCGACCGAGCCGCCGAGCCCGACCACGGCCGCCTCGGTCAGCACCGACCCGACGATCTGGCGGCGGCCGGCTCCGACGGCCCGCAGCAAGGCCAGTTCGCGGGTGCGCTGCGCGACCAGCATCGAGAACGTGTTGAGGATCAGGAACGCGCCGACGAGCAGCGCCACACCGGCGAAGCCGAGGAGCAGGTCGCCGGTCAGGCCCAGCGACCGGCCACGCGTGGCGGCCTCGGCCCGGGCGAGCTGCTCGCCGGTGCGGATCCGGTAGCCGGGGCCGAGCGCGGTGGTGATCCGCTCGCGCAACTGCGCGGGGCTGACGCCCGGACGGGCCGTGACCGCGACCGAGGTGAACGCGCCGGGCGTGCCCAGCATCAGCGCCTGCGCGACGGGCTCGGTGAACGCGACGACCTGCTGCTCCGGGTCGGCGTAGGCGAAGGTGCCGACGAGCGTGAACGTCTGCTTCGGCCGCAGCGTGAGCACCGCTACCCGGTCGCCGACCCGGACACCGGCCGCCGAGGCGAGCATGGTGCTGATCGCGACCTCGTCGTCGCGCTGCGGACCCCGCCCGGCACGCAGCTGCACGGACCCGGCCTGGCCCGGCCAGCTCACCCCGAGGCGGGGCAGATCGGGCGACGGCACGACCTTGCCGCGGGCGTCGACCAGCCGGGCGCCGTCGGCGGACACGACACCGGTCGCCCGGGCCACGCCATCGACTCCTGCCAGCCGTTCGACGAGCGCCGCGGGCGCGCCGGCGGCGGAAATCGTGTCGGCGGAACTCACCGCCACGTCGGTGCCGGCGTGGGCGCGGCGGGCGGTGTCGGTGTACGAGCCGCCGAGCGTCGCGGTGAGCACCAGCGCGCCGGACACGAACATGACTCCAAGCACGACAGCCAGCCCGGACAGGACCAGCCGCTGCCAGCGGGAGAACGTTCCTTTGATCGACATACGCAGCACCTGGTCATCGTCACCGGCCGCACCCGTGCCCGCGTCCACCCTGGGTCGTAGATCGGTGGGGGCGCGGCCGGGGGATTTCCCGGAGCACGCCTCAGGGTCGGAGCGTCATGCCGGTTGTCTGATGGCGCATGCGGTACCGGGAAGGACGGTTCCCCCTCCTCGACCGCGTGGCCGGGGAGGGGAACCCGCTCGCCTGCCGGCAGGGGTGTCAGTACGGAATCACTGCTTGACGTGGGCGTTGACGAAGGACGGGTAGCCGAAGACGCTGGAGATGAACACCCCGCCGACCTTGGAGCCGTGCACGCTGTAGGCCACGTCCACGAAGAGCGGCACCACCGGAGCCTGCTCGGTCATGATCCGCTGGTCGAGCTTGCCCCACTCCGGGCCCTGGTCGGCCGGGGGCAGGGCCAGAATCCGGTCGATCTCGGCGTTGACCGCCGGATCGTTGAAGTACGCCTGGTTGCTGTTGCCCTCGGCCTTGATGGTCCGACCGTCGAAGAGCACCGGCAGGATCGACGCGCCGCTGGGCCAGTCCGCCGCCCAGTTGCCGATGTAGAGGTCCCACGGGTTGTTCTTCTTCTTGATCTCGTCGAGCTTCGCGTCGTCCGGGATGTTCCGCAGGGTGATCTTGAAGCCGGCCCGTTCCAGGTTGCCCTTGAGCTGGGTGCCGATCTGCTGCTCGGTGGTGCTGTCGGCCACGCCGAGGACCAGCTCCGGGGTCTTCCCGCCGAGCAGTTCCTTGGCCTTGTCGATGTCGCCGTTGGCACCGGCAGGGTAGGCGTCGTACGCCTGGTAGCCGATGGTGGACGAGGGCATCAGCGTGGTCATCGGCTGGGCGACGGTCTGCCCGCCAAGCGCCTTGACCAGGCCGTCCCGGTCGATGGCGTAGTTGAGCGCCTGACGGATCTTCAGGTCGGTCACCCGCTGGTTGTTGATGACGAGCTGGTTGGCGCTCGGCGTCGGCGACAGGATGGTCCGCGACTTCAGCGCCGCGTCCTGGGCGACCCGGGCGACCAGCGAGGCCGGCACGAAGTTCCAGGCCAGCGCGCTCTGGTCGGCGCCGTTGTCGGCGATCACCCGGTTGACGGCCGCGTCGGCGGTCGGCCCGAAGGCCCAGACGAACTGGTCCGGGTACTGGTGCCGGACCGGGTCGGTCCCGGCGTCCCAGTGGGGGTTGCGGTCCAGGGTGAGCTGCACGCCGGCCTGGTTCTTGGCGATCTTGTACGGCCCGGACGAGAACGGCCGCTGGTCCAGGTTGACGCCGGTGTCCTGCTCGGGCTTGAGCGGCGCGGTGGTCGGCAGCGAGACCGCGAACGGCAGGTCACAGCGGGGCTTGGCGAACTCGAACCGCAGCGTCTTCGCGTCCGGCGTGGTCAGCCCCGGTGGCAACCCGGCCTTGTTCTTCTTGAAGTCCCACTTGGTGTCGTACTGCGGGCTGTCGGCGAGCCACTCCTGGAGGTAGGTGGGGCCACCGGTCAGGTCTGGGTCGAAGGAGCGGGCGATGCCGTAGGCGATCTCCTTCGAGGTGATCGGGCTGCCGTCCTCGAACTTCACCCCGTCCTTGACCTTGAACTCCCACACCTTGCAGTCGTTGGTGACGTTGGTGCCGGGGGTCTCGGCCAGGTCGCCGACCAGGACCAGGCCACCCTTGCCGTCGTCCTTCCAGGTGGTCAGGTAGCGGGCGAACAACGGGTTGGCCATCAGACCGGCGAACGAGTACGTCCGCTGCGGGTCCAGGTGGGAGATGGGCGTCTCCCGGATGATGGTGAAGGTGCCGCCCTTCGCCGCCCCGGCCACCTCCGCCGCCGGGCCCTGCGAGTCCTTCGGGTCCGTCGCGATCACCCCGGTCTGCTGCCGGTCGGTGTCCACGGTGGTGCCCTCGCCCGTGTTCTCCGAGCAGGCCCCCAACGCCACCACCAGGGCGATCGCGCCGCCTGCGGCGGCTGCTGCGCGTGGTCGCATCTCCTACCTCCTCCACCCCGCTGCCGTCGGGCGGGAACGCCGACGTCCCGAGGATCGTAAAGAAGAAAAACTTCGGGTTCTATAACAGTTGTCGATAGATTCTGTCAGCAGCGCGGTCCCCCGGCCCGGGTCAGCGCAGCCGCACCCGGGGGTCGATGGCCGCGTACAACAGGTCCACCAGCACGTTCGCCAGCACCACGAAGACCGCGGCGATCAGCACGGTCGCCATGATGGTGGGCAGGTCGCCGGAGCGGACCGCGTCGACCGCCGTCCGCCCCATGCCGTTGAGGCCGAAGGTCGTCTCGGTGATCACCGTGCCGCCCAGCGCGCCGCCGACGTCCAGCCCGGCGATGGTCACCACCGGGGTGATCGCGGCGCGCAGCGCGTGCCGGCCGTACACCGTGGGTTTGGACAGGCCCTTGGCCCGCGCGGTCCGGACGAAGTCCTCCGACAGCGTCTCGAGCATCTGCGCCCGGGACAGCCGGGCGTAGATGGCCGAGAACAGGAACGCCAGCGCCAGCCAGGCCAGCACCAGGCCACTGGCCCACCTGACCGGGTCGTCGAGCAACGGGGTGTAGCTCGGCACCGGCAGCCAGCGCAGCGTGTAGACGAAGACCAGCAGCAGCACCGCGCCCACGAAGTAGAGCTGCAACGAGGCCCCGGCCAGCGAGAAGCCGATCGCTGCCCGGTCCAGCCAGGTGCCCCGGCGCAGCGCCGAGACCATGCCCAGGCCGACGCCGAGCAGCAGCCAGAGCACCGCCGCCGGGACGACGATGCTCAACGTCACCGGCAGCACCCGGGCGATGGTGTCCGAGACCGCCTCGTTGGACACGTACGACCAGCCCAGGCAGGGCGCGTCGCACCGGCCACCCTGGGCGCTGCCCAGGTCCCGCCCGGTGACGATGCCCTTCATGTAGCCGGCGTACTGGCTGATCAGCGGGTCGCGCAGGCCCAGCTCCTGGCGGACCCGCTCCAACCGTTCCGGGTTGCAGTTCTTCGGGCACATGCCGGTCACCGGGTCGCGGGGCAGGGCGAAGAACATCAGGAAACTCAGCACACTGACCGCGAAGAGCGTCAGCGTCGCGGAGAACAGCCGCTTGACCAGGAACCGCGCCACCGCCGCACCCTCCTACCGGGACGACTTCGGGTCGAGCGCGTCCCGCAACGCGTCGCCGAAGAGGTTGAAGGCGAACACGAGCGCGAAGATCGTGATGCCGGGGAAGAAGACGTACGCCGGGTCGGTCTGGAGGTAGTCCAGGCTGCGGTAGATCATCCGGCCGAAGCTCGGGGTGGCGTCGGTCAGCCCGACCCCGATGAACGACAGCGCCGCCTCGCCGGTGATGTACGCCGGCACCGCCAGCGAGAACGACACCAGGATGGGTGCCCAGATGTTCGGCAGCAACTGCCGGAACAGCATGTGCCCCAGCCCCGCGCCGCTGGCCCGCGCCGCCTCCACGAACTCCCGCTCGCGCAGCGCGATCACCTGACCCCGGACCAGCCGGGCGGTGCTCGTCCAGCCGAACAGCGCGAAGATCGCGATGAGCACGCCGATCTGGAACGCCGCCGGCACCTCCTCCCGCTGGCCGTAGAAGCGCAGCGCGATGGTCGGGGTCAACGCCAGCGCGATGATCAGGAACGGCATGGCCAGGGTGAGGTCGGTGACCCAGTTGATCACCGCGTCCACCCAGCCGCCCAGGTATCCGGCGACGGTGCCCAGCACGACGCCGATCACCGCCGTGGTCACCGCCGCCGCGAAGGCGATGAACAACGAGGTACGCAGCCCGTGCGCCATCCGGACGAAGATGTCCCGGCCCAGCCCCGGCTCCAGCCCGAACCAGTGCTCCCCGGTCACCCCGCCCGCGTACCCGAGCGGCATGCCGAAGCCGTCCAGCCGGGACTGGAACTGCTCGCGCGGGCCGATCCCGTACGCCCACTCGATCAGCGGTACGGCGAGCGCCACCACCACGAAGAAGACCAGCATGCCGCCGCTGACCACGGCCGTACGGTCGCGCCGCAGCCGGGCCCAGGCGAGCTGGCCGGGCGAACGCCCGACGAACCCCCTGCCCGCCTCGGGCCGGTCCCCGCCGGTCTCGGCCTCGGCCAGCGTCGCCGGATCGACCGGGGACACACTCATGTCGCCACCTCCTCGACGCCCGCGTCCACCGGCCCGGCCTCCGGAAAGTGACAGGCGGTGGCCTGCCGGCCGCCGTCGCGGGAGACCAGCGCCGGTTCCTCGGTGGCGCAGACGTCCCGGGCCTTCCCGCACCGGGTACGGAACCGGCAGCCCGACGGCGGGTCCAGCGGCGTCGGCACGTCCCCGGTCAGCCGGATCCGCCCGACCGGGCCGAGCGTGGTCACGTCCGGGATCGCCGACAGCAGCGCCCGGGTGTACGGGTGCTGGGGCCGTTGGTAGATGTCGTCCCGGTCGCCGATCTCCACGATCCGGCCCAGGTACATCACCGCGACCCGCTGGCAGAAGTGCCGCACCACGGCCAGGTCGTGGGCGATGAACACGAACGCCAGGCCGAGGTCGCGTTGCAGGTCCCGCAGCAGGTTCACCACCTGCGCCTGGATCGAGACGTCCAGCGCGGAGACCGGCTCGTCGGCGACGATCAGCCGGGGCCGCAGGGCCAACGCGCGGGCGATGCCGATCCGCTGCCGCTGCCCACCGGAGAACTCGTGCGGGTAACGGTTGTAGTGCTCCGGGTTGAGCCCGACCAGCTCCAACAGCTCCCGTACCCGCTGTTTCACCCCGCCGGGCGGGTCGATCCCGTTGACCTGCAACGGCATCGCCACGATCCGCCCGACCGTGTGCCGGGGGTTCAGCGAGGCGTACGGGTCCTGGAAGATGATCTGGAGGTCCTGCCGCAGCGGGCGCAGCTCACGGCGACGGGCGTGGGTGATGTCCCGCCCGGCGAACTCGATCGTCCCGGCGGTCGGCTCCAGCAGCCGCACCAGCATCCGCCCGGTGGTCGTCTTGCCGCAGCCGGACTCCCCCACCAGCCCCAACGTCTCGCCGGGCCGCACCTCGAAGTCGAGCCCGTCGACCGCCCGCACCAGCCCCTTCGACCGGAAGCCGGTCCGCACCGGGAAGTGCTTGGTCAACCCCCGCACCCGCAACAACGGCTCACCGCTCACGGGGCCACCGTCGTTCGCGACTGCGGGACTCCGCTGCGCTACATTCCTCGCGCTCACCGAGCCGACCCTCCACTCGCGACAGCGGGACTCCGCTGCGCGCGATCGTCGGGGGGTAGGTGGCAGGCGACCAGGTGGCCGTCGTCGCCGGCCGGGCCGAGCTGCGGGATCTCGGTGCGCGAGCGGTCGCTGGCGTACCGGCAGCGCGGGTGGAACGCGCAGCCGGGCGGCAGGTTGATCAACGAGGGCGGGTTGCCCGGGATGGGCAGCAGGTCCGCGTCCGCGTCGCCGTGCAACGACGGCACGCTGGAGAGCAACCCCCAGGTGTACGGATGCTGCGGCCGGCGGAGCACCTGCGCCACGCTGCCCTGCTCGACCACCCGGCCGCCGTACATGACCAGCACGTCGTCGGCGACCTGGGCGACCACGCCGAGATCGTGGGTGATCAGGACGATCGCGGTGCGGAACTCGGCCTGCAGGTCGGCGAGCAGGTCGAGGATCTGCGCCTGCACCGTCACGTCCAGCGCGGTGGTCGGCTCGTCGGCGATGACCAACGCCGGGTCGTTGACCAGCGCCATCGCGATCATCGCGCGTTGCCGCATGCCGCCGGAGAACTCGTGCGGGTACTGGTCGTAGCGGCGGGCCGGCTGCGGGATGCCCACCCGGTCCAGCATCTCCACCGCGCGGGCTCGGGCCGCCCGCCTGCCCACCCTCCGATGGTGCACCCGGTACGCCTCGGCGATCTGCCGCCCGACGGTGTAGTACGGGTGCAGCGCGGAGAGCGGGTCCTGGAAGATCATCGCGAGGTCCCGGCCGCGCAGTCGGCGTACCTGCTCCTCGGGGAGGCCGACGAGTTGCCGGCCGCCCACGGTGATCCCGCCGCTGACGGTGCTGCGCCGGGGATCGTGCAGGCCGAGGACGGCCAGCGAGGTGACGCTCTTGCCGGAGCCCGACTCACCGACGATGCCGAGGGTCCGGCCGCGCCGCACCGCGAAGGACACCCCGTCGACCGCGCGCACCACGCCGTCGGTGGTGGCGAACTGGACCCGCAGGTCGTCCACCCGCAGGTACGGGTCGTCACCAGCTTGCGGACTGTCCACGGCCGCCTCCCTCAGGTTGTAGGGAACCTACAACAAAGAAACGAGGCTGAAAATAAGCTACGGGGCAGGAGCTGTCAGCGGTCCCAGCGTAACGAGTCAGCCCACCCGCCGTGCGCCCGCGACGACCCGCCGGGCTGCTGTCCGTACCTGCCGATCGCACCCGGGGTGCGACCATGAACGGGGTGACCAGCGGAGGATGCCCGGCGACACGAGGTGGGGGTGACCGACCATGACCGCAGCGGTGTTCGGCCACGACGGACCGTGGACCGAAGAGGAGTACCTCGCCCTCGATGAGACGTCTCAACGCGTCGAACTCTTCGACGGGAGCCTCCACGTGACCCCAGCCCCCACCCCCCGCCACCAGCGCATCTCGCGCAAACTGGGCAACATACTCGAACCAGCGGCCGAGAAGGCCGGCCTGGAACTGCTCGAGGCGGTGAACGTTCGACTCCGGCCTGGCCGCATCCCCATCCCCGACCTCATCATCACCGACCCGGTGAATCTGGACGAGCTCATGATCGAGGCAGATGAGGTGCACCTCATCTGCGAGATCATCTCGCCGAGCAACGCGTCCACCGACAAGGTCCTGAAGATGCACTACTACGCCGCAGCCGGCATCGAGTGGTATCTGCTGGTGGAGCAGAAGACCGGCGCACTACGCCTCTACCGACGGCGGGGCCGCCACTACACGGAACACTCCGCAACCAAACGCGGAGGGACGCTGCACCTGCTTGAGCCGGTGCGGGCCACGATCCGCCCCGAGGATCTGGTGCCCTGACGGATGTCGGTGGGCTCGCCTAGGGTCGGTCCATGACCGAGTTCGACGCGGCTGCCGCCGCCGTGCAGGCCGCCCTCGACGCAGGCGCCCGGTATGCGGACGCCCGGGTGATGCACCGCCGCTACGAGTCGATGTCCGCCCGCAACGGCGCGATCGAGGAACTGACCCAGGACGAGAGCATCGGCCTGGGGGTTCGCGCGCTGGTGGGTTCGGGTTGGGGCTTCCACGCCGTACCCGAGCTGTCCGACGTGGCGGCGCGCGGAGCCGGCCGGCGGGCGGCGGCGGTCGCTGCCGCGAGCGCCCGGGTGCCCGGCCCACCGATCGAGCTGACCCCGGCCGAGCCGGCGGTGGCGAGCTGGGCCTCCGGCTGCGTGGTCGACCCGCTCGGCGTGGCACTGTCCGACAAGGGCGACCTGCTGGTCCGGGCCACCGAGACAGCCCGTGCGCACGGGGCCGACCTGGCCGAGGGGCTCTACCAGATCTGGGACACCCGCAAGTGGTTCGTCTCCAGCGAGGGGCACCGCATCGACCAGCACGTCCGCGAGTGCGGCGGCGGCATCTCGGCCACCTCGATCGGCGAGCACGAGACCCAGCGCCGCTCCTGGCCGAGCTACCGGGGCCAGTACGGCACCACCGGGTGGGAGCTGGTCGAGTCGCTGGATCTCGCCGCGCACGCCGCCCGGATCGCCGACGAGTCCCGGGCGCTGCTCACCGCGCCCGAGTGCCCGGCCGGCGAGACCGACCTGATCCTCGGCGGCGAGCAGCTCGCGTTGCAGATCCACGAGTCGGTCGGGCACGCCATCGAGCTGGACCGGATCCTCGGCTGGGAGGCAGCCTTCGCCGGCACCTCCTGGCTCGACCTGGCCCAGCTCGGGTCGCTGCGGTACGGCTCCGAGCTGATGAACGTCACCATCGACCCGACGATCCCCGGCGCGCTGGGCAGCTTCGGCTTCGACGACGAGGGCTCCCCGGCGGTCAAGCGCGACGCGGTACGCGAGGGGCGCTGGGTCGGTGTGCTCGCCGGCCGCGACTCGGCCGCCGTCGCCGGTCTCGGCTACGGCGGCAGCGTACGGGCCGACGGGTGGGCCCGGCTGCCGATGGTGCGGATGACCAACGTGGGCCTGGAGCCCGGCCCGCACACCCTCGACGAGATCATCGCGGCCACCGACGACGGGGTGCTGATGGACATCAACCGGTCCTGGTCGATCGACGACAGGCGGCTCAACTTCCAGTTCGGCTGCGAGATCGGCTGGGAGGTGCGCAACGGCCGACGCGGGCGGATGCTGCGCAACCCCACGTACACCGGCATCGGGCCGCTGTTCTGGCGGTCGATGGACATGCTCTCCGCCGAGATCGTCCCGTGGGGCACCCCGAACTGCGGCAAGGGCCAGCCCGGCCAGATCGGCCACACCGGTCATCCGGCGGCCCCGGCCCGGTTCCGCGGCGTCCGGGTGGGGGTACGCGCATGAGCGACCTGCGGGGCGCCGGGATGACCGAGTTGGACGTCGCCGCCCGGGTGGTGGAGCTGGTCCACGAGATCGCCGGGCCGGCCGCCGAGGCCGAGGTCACGGTCGTCCGGCACGACCTGGCGCTGACCCGGTTCGCCAACTCGTTCATCCACCAGAACGTCGCCGAGTCCGGGGTGACGGTCCGGCTGCGGGTGCACGTCGACGGCCGGACGGCCGCCGGTGGCGGCAGCCTGGTCGACCCGGACGGGCTGCGTGCCCTGGTCGGGCGGACCCTCACCGCGGCCCGGCTCTGCCCGCCCGACCCGGCCTGGCCGGGGTTGACCCCACCGTCGTCGGTGCACTCCAACGGCCTGCTCGACGAGGCCACCGCGTACGCCGAGCCGGCGGCCCGAGCCGACCGGGTCCGCGCCTTCGTCGACGCGGTGGGCGGGCTGGAGGCGGCCGGCTACTGCCGTACCTCGTACCGGTCGGGGGCGTTCGCCAACTCGGCCGGCCAGTCGGCGCAGGGGCGGACCACCGAGGCGGCGATGGACGGCATCGCCCGAGCCGACGGCGCGGACGGGGTGGCCCGGCTCTGCGCCGGCCGCCTCGACGGGCTGGACGGCGCGGCCCTCGGTGCCCGTGCGGCGGCGAAGGCACGGGCCGCCGCCGATCCGGTCGAACTGCCACCGGGCCGGTACCAGGTGGTCCTCGAACCGGCCGCCGTGGCCGACCTGTTGCAGAATCTCGCCTGGTACGGCTTCAACGGCAAGCGGCACGCCGAACGCCAGTCGTTCGCCCGCCCCGGCACCGCCCAGTTCGACCCGGCGGTGACCCTGGTCGACGATCCCACGTACGGCGCCACGATGCCGTTCGACCTGGAGGGCACCCCACGCCAGTCGCTCACCCTGGTCGAGGCGGGCACCACCCGCGCGGTGGCCCACGATCGGCGCAGCGCCGCCGGGGCGGGTACGACGTCGACCGGTCACGGGATGCCCGGCGGGTCCACCTTCGGCCCGATCCCGCACAACGTCCGCCTGCTCGGAGCGGCTGAGGCGGGCAGCGCGGTGACCGCTCACGCCCCGACCGGCGGGGATGTTCCCGGCTGCGCGGCTCTGGGCGGCACCCGGGCCGGCAGCGCCTCAGCGGGCGGGGAGGCCGTGCCCCCCGGATCCCTGGCGAGCGGCGAGGTGGCACGTGGCCCAGCGGCACGTGGCGGGGTGGCGGATGGCCCAGCGGCACGTGGCGGGGTGGCGCATGGCCCAGCGGCACGTGGCGGGGTGGCGGATGCGGACACCGCCGAGCTGGTCGCGCCGATGACCCGAGGGCTGCTGGTCAGCGACTTCTGGTACACCCGGGTGCTCGACCCGAAGAGCCTGGTGATCACCGGGCTGACCCGCAACGGGGTGTGGCTGGTGGAGGACGGCGTGCCGGTTCGGGCGGTGCGGAACTTCCGCTTCACCGAGGCGTACCCCCGGGCGTTGGGGCCGGGCGCGGTGCTCGGCGTGGGCCGACGGCCGGTCCGCCAGCCGGACCGGATCGACGGTGGCTGGTGGGAAGCACCGCCACTCCGGCTGGCCTCCTGGAACTTCACCGGCGGCGCGTCGGGCTGACCGATCCCCGGCCCCTGCGGATACGCGGGACCATGGCCGATGCCGGCAACATCGCCGGCACGAACGCTCGCAGGCACGGACCGCCGGCTCGCGGACACCGCAGCCAGACCGGGCACCGCAGCACAATCAACCGCCCGGCACCGATGCTGCCCGGACCGACCTGCGGCCCGACCGGCCAAATACTGATCATGGTTCGGGTCTTTCCAAGGTGCGGGACACACGGGACACTGCGTTGCGCGGCCCGGCCGTGATGATCGGCGTAACGTGTGTCACTTAGCTGCGCCGATGTCCCGGCGCGGTCGCTGCGTGCGCAAGACGTGGCAGTGGACACGGTCCGGCCGGTCCGCTGACCGGCACGGAACGTGAACCGCCGCCCGCGAGGGCCCGTCCCGTCAGGAAGACGACTCGAATGACATCAACGGCAACGAAGCCGCGGGGGGCGCGGGCGCGCGCCGCCATCACGGCGAAGACGTTGCGAACCGACCGCTGGTGGTTCGCCCCACTGATCACCGTCGTCGGGCTCAGCGCCTGGGTGGCGTACGCGACCGTCCGGGTGTTCATGCACAAGTGGTACTGGGTGGACCAGTACCACTACCTGACCCCGTTCTACTCCCCCTGTGTGACCGACCGGTGCGTCGAGGGCTCCTCGCACTTCGGCAGCTTCCTGCCCGGCTGGTGGATCATCCCGGACGCGGCGCTGACCCTGCCGTTCCTGCTGCTGTTCCGGTTGACCTGCTACTACTACCGCAAGGCGTACTACCGGTCGTTCTGGCTGTCGCCGCCGGCCTGCGCGGTGCCGGACGGGCACAAGACCTACTCGGGGGAGACCCGGTTCCCGCTGCTCGGGCAGAACCTGCACCGCTACTTCTTCTACGCCGCCGCGATCATCTCGCTGATCAACACCTGGGACGCGGTGCTGGCCTTCCACTCGCCGGAGGGCTTCGGCTTCGGGCTGGGCAACATCATCCTGCTGGGCAACGTGGTGATGCTCTGGGCGTACACCATCTCCTGCCACTCCTGCCGGCACATCATCGGCGGGCGGCTGAAGCACTTCTCCGCGCACCCGGTGCGGTACCGGGCCTGGACGTTCGTGTCCAAGCTGAACACCCGGCACATGCAGCTCGCCTGGATCACCCTCGGCACGCTGGCCTTCACCGACTTCTACGTGATGGCCATCGCCGCCGGCTGGTTCACCGACCTGCGGTTCATCAACTAGAGGGCGCGGCGACATGACCACTACCACTCGCATCGAACGACACCACTACGACGTCGTCGTGATCGGGGCCGGCGGCGCCGGCCTGCGCGCGGCGATCGAGGCCCGGCTCGCCGGCAAGAAGACCGCGATCATCTCCAAGTCGCTCTTCGGCAAGGCGCACACCGTGATGGCCGAGGGCGGCGCGGCAGCCGCGATGGGGAACGTGAACAGCCGGGACAACTGGCAGGTGCACTTCCGCGACACCATGCGCGGCGGCAAGTTCCTCAACAACTTCCGGATGGCCGAGCTGCACGCGAAGGAGTCGCCGCAGCGGATCTGGGAGCTGGAGACGTACGGGGCGCTCTTCGACCGGACCAAGGACGGGAAGATCTCCCAGCGCAACTTCGGCGGGCACGAGTACCCCCGGTTGGCGCACGTCGGTGACCGGACCGGCCTGGAGCTGATCCGCACCCTCCAGCAGAAGATCGTCTCCCTCCAGCAGGAGGACAAGCGCGACCTCGGCGACTACGAGGCCCGGATCAAGGTGTTCTCCGAGACCACCATCACCGAGCTGCTGCTCGACGGGGACCGGGTGGCCGGGGCGTTCGGCTACTACCGGGAGTCCGGCGAGTTCATCCTGTTCGAGGCCCCGGCCGTGGTGCTGGCCACCGGCGGCGTGGGCCGGTCCTACAAGGTCACCTCGAACTCGTGGGAGTACACCGGGGACGGGCACGCGCTGGCCCTGCGGGCCGGAGCGACCCTGATCAACATGGAGTTCCTCCAGTTCCACCCGACCGGCATGGTCTGGCCGCCCTCGGTGAAGGGCATCCTGGTCACCGAGTCGGTGCGCGGCGACGGCGGCGTGCTGAAGAACTCCGACGGCAAACGGTTCATGTTCGACTACGTCCCCGACGTCTTCCGCAAGCAGTACGCGGAGACCGAGGAGGAGGCGGACCGCTGGTACACCGACCCGGACAACAACCGACGTCCGCCGGAGCTGCTCCCCCGCGACGAGGTCGCCCGCGCGATCAACAGCGAGGTCAAGGCCGGTCGGGGTACGCCGGCCGGCGGCGTCTACCTGGACATCGCCTCCCGGCGCTCGGCGGAGGAGATCCGTCGCCGGCTGCCGTCGATGTACCACCAGTTCAAGGAACTGGCGGACGTCGACATCACGGCCGAGCCGATGGAGGTCGGGCCGACCTGCCACTACGTGATGGGCGGCGTCGAGGTGGACCCGGACTCCGGGGCCGCGCACGGCACGGTGCGCGGGCTGTTCGCCGCCGGTGAGGTCTCCGGTGGCATGCACGGCTCCAACCGGCTCGGCGGCAACTCCCTGTCCGACCTGCTGGTCTTCGGCAAGCGGGCCGGCGGGCACGCGGCGTCGTACACCGATCAGTTGGTCTCCCGGCCGAAGGTGCCGATGGGCGCGGTGGAGACCGCCGTGGAGACGGCGTTGGCGCCGTTGCAGCGGGACACCGGGGAGAACCCGTACACCCTCCAGCAGGACCTCCAGGCGGTCATGGGAGATCTAGTAGGAATCATCCGCCGTCACGGCGAGCTTGAGGACGCGCTCAGCAGGCTGACCGAGCTGCGCGAGCGGGTGGCGAAGGTGAGCGCGGCCGGCGGCCGGCGCTACAACCCGGGCTGGCACCTGGCCCTGGACCTGCGCAACATGCTTGTCGTCTCGGAGTGCACCGCGAAGGCGGCGCTGGAGCGGCAGGAGTCGCGCGGCGGGCACACCCGGGAGGACTTCCCGACGATGGACCCCCGGTGGCGTCGGGTCAACCTGGTCTGCGCGCTGGACGCCGACACCGTACGCCTGGAGCACAAGCCGCTGCCGAAGATGCGGGCCGAGCTGATCGGCCTCTTCGACCGCACCGAGCTGGCCAAGTACCTGACCGACGAGGAGCTGGCCGACTTCGACGCCCTCACCGAGGAGGCGAGCAACTGATGGGAAACAAGAGGGAGTTCCGCATCTGGCGGGGCGACGAGACCGGCGGTGACCTGCAGGACTACACGGTCGAGGTGAACGAGGGCGAGGTCGTCCTCGACGTCATCCACCGGCTCCAGGCGACCGAGGCGCCGGACCTGGCCTGCCGGTGGAACTGCAAGGCCGGCAAGTGCGGCTCCTGCTCGATGGAGATCAACGGCAAGCCCCGGTTGAGCTGTATGACCCGGATGTCGACGTTCGAGGAGTCGGAGACCGTCACGGTCACCCCGCTGCGCACCTTCCCGGTGATCCGGGACCTGGTCACCGACGTCTCGTTCAACTACGAGAAGGCGCGGGAGACGCCGGCCTTCGCCCCGCCGGCCGACCTGGCCCCGGGCGAGTACCGGATGCAGCAGGTCGACGTGGAGCGCTCGCAGGAGTTCCGCAAGTGCATCGAGTGCTTCCTGTGCCAGAACGTCTGTCACGTGATCCGCGACCACGAGGAGAACAAGCCGGCCTTCTCCGGCCCCCGGTTCTTCATCCGGGCCGCCGAGTTGGACATGCACCCGCTGGACGCCAGGACCGACCGCAAGCAGTACGCGCAGGAGGAGCAGGGGCTCGGCTTCTGCAACATCACCAAGTGCTGCACCGAGGTCTGCCCCGAGCACATCAAGATCACCGACAACGGGATCATCCCCATGAAGGAACGGGTCGTCGACCGCAGGTACGATCCCCTTGTGTGGCTTGGTAGCAAGATCTTCCGTCGGGGTGACACGCCCCAGAGCACCGCGAGCAGCGCGGGAAAGGGGTCCGTGGTGCACAGCGGCGCTCGTCAGGCTGGGGTCCACTCGCACGCCGGAGGCTCCGGCGACCCGAGCGCGGAGGCCCAGGCGCAGCAGGGCGTGAACTGGCACCGCGAGGTCCCGCACCCGACCATGCCGGCGGTCGACGACCGGGGCCGGCTCCCGCTGACGGAGCTGACCTTCGACCGGGCGGCGGCCCCGTCGCCGTTCGGTGACGACGTCACCTTCCCGCTGCCGCCGGAGCACCTCAACTTCGCCCACCCGAGCCAGGACGACAAGCACTGAACCAGCGCAGCAAGGACTGAAACCGGCGCGACCCGCGCCGAGGAAGCACGACGACGGTTGACGGGGGCCGACGGCGCAAGCCGTCGGCCCCCGTCCCGTTTCGAGCCGGTGGCCCCACTCGTCCACCACGGCTTGTTTCCAGGTCCGTCGGTGTGTCGTGACACCAGCTTCATGATCGCCGACCAGGGTGCCGGGGGCGACGACCTCGGGCGGACGGCTCGGACGCGGTCAGTCGGTGACGGCGGGCGCGGATGTCAGTCGGTGACGGAAGCCAACAGCGGGCGGAGGGCGGCGACGATGGGGGCATCGGCGGGGAGCCAGGTGACCGTGTGCAGTTCACCGGCGGCGAGCCAGCGCATCGCGGAGTGCTCCAGTGCACGCGGCTGGTCGCCGTGCAGCAGGCGGGCGGCGTACACCTTCAGCACCGACCGGCCGTGGGCCATCCGGACGTCCCGGCCGACCCGGTCGCCGATCTCGACGCGGACGGCCAGTTCCTCGGCGCACTCGCGGATCAGCGCGGCCGTCTCGCTCTCGCCCGGCTCGACCTTGCCGCCGGGGAACTCGAACATGCCGGCGACCTCTGGCGGCGCGGTGCGCGCACAGGCGAGCACCCGCCCGTCGGAGATGATCGCCGCGCCCACGACCACCTTCGGCTCGCGCCGGTCGGCCTGTCCGTCACCGCTACACCGTTCGGTCTGCACGGGCGTCCAGCGTGCCAGATCAATCGTCGGTTTGGGTACCTTGCGCGACCGGTAGGCCAATAAGAGACGGAAGTGTGGGCGTGGACACACCGCCGTCAGGTCGACAGACTGGGTAGCACCACGAGGACACGGGACGGCGACGATTTGGCCACAAGCCGGCAACGACGCCTGGGAGGTGCGGTGATGCGCGCGCTGTTCACCAGCCGAACCAAGCACGACTATCTCAGTGACGCCCTCACGCTCCTGCACGGGTGGACCCGAGACGGTGAGCAGATTCGCCGCACCCTGGTCATGGACGACACCCAGCACGCGGAGCTGACCGAACGGGTCAAGGTCGTCGCGGACGCGCTGCGGCTGCGGCCGGACATCAGCCGGCGGGACACCGAGACGCGAATCCGGGTCGGGCACGGCGACGGGGAACCACTCACCGAGGGTGAGGTGCTGCTCGCCGCCCGGATCGAGGACGCGTACCGCACGGTGATGGAGGACTGAGCGCACGCCATCGTCGGCCCCCGTCCCCACCGGCGCCGCGCCGGATCGTCGTCACCAGCCTAGGGCCCCTCGGCCAGCCGCACGCTCCCCGGAACGTCCCACCCGCGAGCACCGAGTGGTCGAAAAACCACAGTTGGTGAGGGTCAACGCATCGGCTCGCCCTGCGTGGTGGGCAACCCCAGTGCCTGGCGTACGGCCAGCTCGGTGCCCGGGTTCGGGTGCTGCCCGGCCTGTGCGACGACCTGGAGCAGCTTGCCCTGGTCGGGCTCACCGTCGGCGTCCCGCCAGGCCGGCTCGGCCTGCTCCATCTCGGTGAGCAGCCGCTCCATCGCCGGTCGTACCGCCTCCGGCCAGGGCTCCCGACGCAGCCGGAACCACATGTCGGTGTGGGTGGCCTCGGCCCGTCGCACCGCGTCACGCAGCTCGGCCGGGGTGCTGGTCGGTGCGGTCGCCACCAGGGCGGCCCGCGCCTCGGTCCAGTCCCGGCTGGCCAGCAGGTAGCCGAGCTGCGCGGGGTTGAGCACCGTGGTGTCCATCCGCAGCGGCCTGGCCAGGGCGGTCGGGGCGGTCAGGTAGCAGGTGATCGTGGGGTCGGTGGACCAGTCGACCCGGGTCGGCAGGTACCAGCTCAACCGCACCTCGGTGGGCAACCCCAGCGGGTCGACGACGTAGCTGCGCTGCCGCTGCCGGCAGAGCGCCTCCGCCCGTTGGGAGAGCGCCGCCGCCCCGGGGTACCGCTCGTCTGCGGAGCGCTCGTACGCCGGGAAGTCGTCGACGTACTCGGCATCGTGCGGGGTGTCACACGCCACCCGGGTGACCTGCTCGGGTGCGGTCCGGCTGGCGGTGGCACCGGTGGGAACCCGGAAGCAGTCCCCCACCCGCAGCCCACGCAGCCCGGTGTCGGAGTCGGAGCCGGTCAGCACGACACCCAGCGCCACCAGACCCGCCAGCACCCACCCGCCGCAGAGCACCAGCCCGGCGGTCACCAGGCCCTTTCCCCGCTCGCCGTCCCGCCTGATCCGCCGCCGCGCGAATACGGCGGCGACCGGCGCCAGCAGGCCGCCGAGCAGGCCGAGCACGAGGGTGACGACGGCCAGCCGGTTCAGCCGGCCCCGGACGGCCGGCCGCTGCGGCCACGGCTCCCAGTCGACCCCGGTCGGTGTCGGCGGCGGCTCCCGCCGGGCCTCGTCGGTGGGCTGCGTCTCGGAATGTTCGCTGTTCACGCCGCTTCCCTCCCCCGTCGCCCGCGTCTTGCCAGGCATGGGGAGAGTAGTCGACCGGACCAACGGACGGGGAACGGCCGACGCTGGCGGGTACTTCCTACCGTGGAACCCATGGCAAATGCGACGTACGACCGCAAGGAGCAGTTCCAGCAGATCCAGAGTGGATTGCTCGACGGGGAACAGATCATCGCCGTCTACGACGCCGTCGGCACGGGCACCGGCTTCATCGGCCTGACCGACCGGCGGGTGATCATCCAGGACCGGTCCTTCGTGGGCAAGAAGTACGCGATCACCAGCATCCCCTACTCGAAGATCACCAGCGTGAGCGTGGTGAGCAACAAGTCATGGGGCGGCGAGTTCTTCTCCACCGGCTCGATCGCCGTACACGTCGGCACCCACACCTACGAGGTGGAGTTCCGGGGTGCCCAGAAGAGCCACCACGTGCACAACGTGATCCTGCACTACATCTCCTGACCTCCGCCGACGCGGACGCCGACCGGCCCCGACCGCCTCACGGCAGGCGGGCGGGGGCCCCGGTGGCGATGAGGGCGTCGAGGATGTCCCGGGCCGCGGCGAGCCGCTCCATGGACGCGGTGATCCGGGCCCGCTCCTCGGCGAGGCCGTCGAGCAGTTCGGGGCAGGTGGGGGCGAGCACCGTGGTGTCGTCCGGCACACAGGGCAGGATCTCGGCGATCACGGTCGTGCCGAGGCCGGCCGAGAGGAGCAGCCGGATGTGCCGCACGGTGGTCAGGGCCTGCTCGCCGTAGTCGCGGTAGCCGCTCGATCGTCGCTCGGGCCGCAGCAGGCCCTGTTCCTCGTAGTAGCGCAGGGCCCGGGTGCTCACCCCGGCCCGCCGGGCCAACTCACCGATCCGCATGCCGTACAGGAGATCGCGGACTTGACCTTCACGTCAACGTGAACGTCTACCGTCACCGGCATGAGCGATCGACAACTCACGCACCGTGACCCGGTGGCGGTGCTCGGCCTGGGCCCCATGGGTCGGGCCCTCGCCGCCGCCCTGACCTCCGCCGGGATCCCGACCATCGTCTGGAACCGTACGCCGGAACGGGCCGAGCCCCTCGTCGCGCGGGGCGCGACCGCCGCGCCGACCGTCACCGAGGCGGTCCGGGCCTCCACCCTCGTGATCACCTGCCTGATGAACCCGGCGGCGGTCGACTCCGTGCTGGCCGCGCACGACGACTGGGCCGGTCGGACGGTCGTCGACGTCACCACCGGCCGACCGGACGAGGCGCGGAAGCTGGCGGCCTGGGCCGACGGCCACGGCGTCGACCTGGTGAAGGGCGCCATCCTGACCCCGACGCCGACGATCGGCACGCCGGCCGCCACGGTGCTGTGGTGCGGCAGTCGGTCCGCCTTCGACGCCGGCCTGCCGATCCTGGCGACCTTCGGCGGCACGCCCGCGTACCTCGGCCCGGACGCGGGCGCGGCGGCGGCGTACGACATGGCGCTGCTCGACATGTTCGGCACCGCGGTCAGCGGTCTGACCCACGCCTTCGCGCTGGCCTCGGCCGAGGGCATCGCCCCCCGGGCGTTCGCCGGGTACGCCGCCGGGATCGCCGCGATGCTCGGGGAAATGGCGACCCGCTTCGCCGACCAGCTCGCCGAGGACCGGTTCCCCGGCGACCGGTCCACCATCGCCTCGGCCGGCTCGGGCCTCACCCACGTCATCGAGACCGCCGACGCGCACGGGCTCGACTCCGGGGTGCTGCGCGCCGCCCGGTCCGTCATCGACGGGGCCGTCACCGCCGGTCACGGCGAGGACGGCCTCGCCCGGCTGGCCCGCTTCCTCACCCCGTCCCGTTCCGCCTGACACCAGCCCCACCTGGTACGGCCCTGGACTACTCGGGCACAGCGGGGCGATTCTCCACTGCGGTCAGCGGAAGCCAGCGTCGTGTTCCTGCGTGACGTGCTGACCACCAATGTCGACGCGTACGCGGAGGCGCCGTGACCACGGTGCTGCCCGAGTTCCAGGGCCGGGGCGGTCGCCGAGCGGCCCGGTGCTCGAACTCGTCATCGGGACGGGTCGGGTGGCGCTGCCGCTCGCCGCCCGGGGCATCCCCGTCGAGGGGGTGGAGGCGTCACCGGAGATGGTGGCGAAGCTGCGCGCCAAACCCGGCGGCGAGCACCTCCCGGTCACTACCGACGCTGACCGGGCCCCGGGGGCGGGGCAGACACCCGACCCCCCGGTCACAGCCGCTTGATCATTCGTACGGCGGTGACCTCGAAGCCCATCTGCTCGTACAGCGCCCGCGCGCCGGAGTTGAACCCGAAGACGCTCAACCCGATGGCGACCATGCCCAACTCCCGACACACCTGCTCGACGGCCTGGATCATCGCCCGGCCGTAGCCCCGGCGGCGCAGTTCCTCGCGTACCTCGAAGTCGTAGCCGAAGGCGTGCAGACCGTCGGACTTCCGTTCCAGGTGCAGCCAGAGCATGCCGACCTCGTCGGCGTCGTCGTAGGCCGTCCACAGCCGGTGCCCCTCGGTCGCCAGCCCGTCGGGCAGCAGGTTCTGGTAGTCCTGACGGGCCTTCTCCCGGGCGTCCGGCAGCGGCATCGCCCCGGAGGCGGCGATGTTCTGCGCGTAGTCCACCACGGCGCGCTCCCGGTAGCGCAGGTACTGCTCGTCGGTCATCGGTTCGAGCCTCAAGGTCGCCACGCCGCCACGGTAGGCCAGCACCGCCCCGGCCCGCTGCCCCGCCACCCGTGGCCGGGAAGCGCGGCGGTCTCCACCTACCCGTGGTCAGTCGGCAGATCCCCGGCCTGGGCGTCCTCGATCTCGATACGCCGACGCTCGGCGAGGTACTCGCCCAGCTGCGGGTCGGCCCGAATCCCCTCGCCGCGCAGGAATCGCGCGACGGACCGCCGGGCGGCCCGGTGCCGGACGTACTCCTCGGCCTCGAATCTGCCTCTGCCGTACCGGTGGAGAAGCGTGACCACCTCTTCGGGCGTAGCCGTGAGATCGTCGAGCGCAAGCAGTGTGTACATACGCCGCCCGTCCCGTTTGCTCGCCAGACGTCCGCCGAGCCGTACGCCCGGAGCCAGGCGAAGTTTGAGGTACGGGTGCTCCCACGTCTCCCCGACCTTCACCACCGCCAGCGACTCGACCGACTCCCAGGCCAACCGGGTCGTGAACCCGCGCAGGCGAAGCGTCAGCCCCTCGTCGTCCACCTCGATCAGGAAGGGCCAGAACAGGGCGAGCAGCGCGACGACGGAGCAGACGATCATGACGACAGCAACGAGTTCGAACAGCGCGGCCCTGTCGTGGTACAGGTGATCCGGATTGGCCTGGGCCGCCTGCGCCGCTACCCAGGTGAGCGCCCCGAACACCCCACAGAACACGAGGTGACGCCTCAACCTGGCGGTGTCCCGATACAACCGCTCCCGTCGCCGCACTCACCCATGGTGCGGCCCGCCGGCAAGACCACCCCGATCTCCGGGGTGGGACAGAAACTCGGCCTGGACCGGGTGCTGGTGACCTGCGCGCAGAAACTCCACCAGGACTGTTGGCGTGCGACAGCCGAACGGCCGCGCTCGGCAGGCCAGGCCGTCATTACCGAACGCTACGGTGACGGCATGACTGCGGTGCCCGAGTGGATGCGGCCGCCCCGCCCCGAGGGGTGGTACGCCGACGACCTCGACCACCTTTCCGAAGCGCCGCGTCACACCGAGCTGATCGATGGAGCACTCGTCTTCATGATGTCCCCCCAGCGGGTCTGGCACGCCAGGATGATCACCGCGCTGGTGAACTCCCTGAGCGGCCAGGCACCGGCAGGCATCGAGGTCGACCGGGAAATCACGATCCGACTCGACAGGTGGAATCGTCCCGAGCCCGATCTCCTGGCCACGACGGCACCTTACGATCCGTCCCGTACCTTCTACACCCCTGAGGAGACCCTTCTGGTCGTGGAGGTGGTCTCGCCGGAGTCGGCGCACCGGACCCGCCACGTCAAGTTGCGCAAGTACGCGGAAGCCGGCATCGCGAACTACTGGCGCATCGAGGACGACGACGGATCACCGGTGGTCCACGCCTACGAACTCGACGAGCCCACCCGGTCGTACGCGCCGACCGGAATCCATCGACACGAACTGCGCACCACGACGCCGTTCGCGATCAGGATCGATCTGGACGGGCTGGTACCCGGCCGCAGAAGCTGGACCGGGCACCCGGCCGATGTCTGCCAGAGGTCGTACGTCGCTACACGTTGAAACGGAACTTCACCGGATTCCGTCGTCGAGCAACATCACGCAGCGCTCGACCGGCGACGCCGGGGCAAGGACTCATACCGCGACGAGCCGCACACGATCACCGCAGAGCTTGACCATGTCGTCGATGTCGGAAGTCAATATGACCACGGGGCGATGCTGGCGCAACGCAGCCTCGGCGACCGCCGCATCGATCGCATACTTGTGCCCGTGCAGACCGGCTTCCATCAGCAGCTTTGACGCTGCCTTCGCTTCCTCCTCGCCCACCGGGACTACGCGCAGCCCCGAGAGCACCCAGTTCAAGCGCGCCTTGTGGGTGCGGGCGTGGACGGCCTCGATGATGGTGAGTGCGCTGATCACGGCCTCCATGCCACGCGAGCGCGCCTCGGCGGTCATGGCCACCATCTGCTCGTCGTCGTCGAGCAGCTTCGAGAGCCCTTCACTGTCGAGGACCAGCGTGCCTTCGTGGATCAGCTTGCGGCGGGCCATTCGCCCTCCTCGGCGAACACCTCGTCGAAGACCTGCCGCGCCCGCTGACGGGCCTGCTCGGAGACCGGCCCTTTCCGGCTCTCGTAATCCGCCAGGTACTCGTCAAGCACCTGCCCGCGCAACTCCCGCTCGACTGCCTCGGCAATGAACGCGGAGAACTCCCGCTTGCCGACCCGCGCGCGGATCGCCTCGGCGGTTCCCTCCGGCAGCGACAGGCTCACCCGTGTCGCCGGTCCTTCCCCGATGTTGTAGACCGCTTCGCCCATGACCCCAGTGTGTCAAACGAGTAGGAAAAGCGCACGGCCGGCGCTCCGAAATCAGACGTTGAAGCGGAACTCCACCACGTCGCCGTCCTGCATGACGTACTCCTTGCCCTCGATCCGGACCTTGCCGGCGGCCTTCGCCGCCGCCATCGATCCGGCCGTGACCAGGTCGTCGTAGGAGACCACCTCGGCCTTGATGAAGCCGCGCTGGAAGTCGCTGTGGATCACACCGGCGGCCTCCGGCGCGGTCGCGCCGACCGGGACGGTCCAGGCCCGCGCCTCCTTGGGGCCGGCCGTGAGGTACGTCTGGAGCCCGAGCGTGCGGAAGCCGACCCGGACGAGCTGGTTCAGACCGGGCTCGTTCTGCCCGATGGACTCCAGCAGCTCGCGGGCCTCCTCCTCGGGCAGGTCCACCAGCTCGGATTCGATCTTGGCGTCCATGAAGACGGCCTCGGCGGGGGCGACCAGCGCCCGCAGCTCGTCGAGGAAACCGGCGTTGCCCAGTTCGGCCTCGTCGACGTTGAACACGTAGAGGAACGGCTTGGTGGTGAGCAGGTGCAGCTCCCGCAGGTGCTCCAGTTCGATCTTGGCGGCAGCGGCCCCGGCGTGCAGGGTGGTGCCGCCGTCGAGGACCTCGACGGCCTGCTTCGCGGCGGTCACCGCGGCGGCCCGGTCCTTGCGGAGCTTGGCCTCCTTCTCCAGCCGGGGCAGCGCCTTCTCCAGGGTCTGGAGGTCGGCCAGGATCAGCTCGGTGTTGATCGTCTCGATGTCGTCGGCCGGGGAGACCTTGCCGTCGACGTGCACCACGTTCGGGTCGGAGAAGGCCCGCACCACCTGACAGATGGCCGAGGCGTCACGGATGTTCGCCAGGAACGCGTTGCCCCGCCCCTGCCCCTTCGACGCGCCCCGGACCAGGCCGGCGATGTCGACGAACGAGACCGGTGCGGGCAGCACCTTCTGCGACGAGAAGATCTCGGCGAGCCTGCCGAGCCGCTCGTCCGGCAACCCGACCACCCCGACGTTGGGCTCGATGGTGGCGAACGGGTAGTTCGCCGCGAGCACGTCGTTCTTGGTCAGCGCGTTGAACAAGGTGCTCTTGCCGACGTTGGGCAGGCCGACGATGCCGATGGTGAGACTCACGACGGGCCAGCTTACGCCGTCACACCCCCACCCCGGGCAGGCAGCCCCGGCGGAGATCGTCAGGCGGTGAGCAGCCGGGGTGCGATCCGGGTCTCCCGGACCCCACCGGCGCCGTCCGGCACCACCTCGTACGCGGCCACCCCGGCCCGGTCGGCGACCGCCTCGGCCAGCCGGGTGCCCCGGTAGACCAGCCCCACCCCGTCGTCGGTGCAGTGGCTGGCCGGCAGCCTCCCGTCGCCGACCAGCCGGTGCAGCAGCGGCCGACGCTCGGCCTCGCTGTCGTAGTGCACCCCGTTGCCGTACGGCAGCCAACCCAGGCCGTCGGTGTAGGCGCGCAGCTTCCGGCCGAAGCTGTCGGTGGTGCCACCGACGTGCCAGCAGATCGAGCCGGCGGAGACCCCGCCGAGCACCACCCCGGCCTCCCAGCACTCGCGCAGGATCTCTGGCAGGCCGTGCACCCGCCACACCGCGCAGAGGTTGGCCACGCTGCCGCCACCGACCCAGATGATGTCCTGACCGAGCAGGTGGGACCGGACGTCGTCGACGTTGGGCATCGGGAAGAGGGCCAGGTGCGACGGGCGGTAGCGGGTGCCGGCGAACGCACCGTGGAAGACCGTCAGCGAGGTGGGCTGGTCACCGACGGCCTGGTTGAGGTAGCAGATCCTCGGCGCGTCGGCCTGCGCCAACTCGGCCATCAGGTCGAACACCGGCCCGGGGTCGGCGTCCCACGGACCACGGTGGCGGCTGGCGAAACCCATGCTGGTGGCGACGATCGTCGGCTCGCTGGCAGGCACGCTGCTCCTTCCGTCGGATGGTTCCGCTCCCCATCCTGCGCCACCGCCGCGCCCACCGAATGCCCGGTCAGCCCGCGAGCCGCCAGCCCACCCCGCCGCCCGGCACCCCGGGCAGCTCGCCGGCAGGCAGCTCGCCGGCCAACTCGCCGGCCGCTGCGAGCGGCAGGGTGAACCGGTCGGCGGCGGTCGGGGCGGTCCGCTCGGACTCACCGAGCATCCAGCACACCTCGTCGGGCGTCCAGCCCAGCCCGCGCCGGCCGGCCAGCTCGCGTACCAGCCGCCGGCCGACCCGGGTGTCGTCGTCGTAGCACCGCATGCACCAGTGGTGTGCCCACATGCCGAGCGCCCGGAGGCCGGCCGCGTCCAGGGACCCGGCGAGCCGGCCGCAGGCGGTGTCGACGAACGGCCGGGCCGGGTCGTCGGCCCGGTCCCGCTCGATCGCGCCAAAGGCGGCCGACGCCACCACCCGCATCCGGTCGTAGAGGCCCTGCGCCGCGGCATCGTCCAGCCGCGCCCGCCCTGACCGAGGGGCTCCCCGCCCGGTCACGCTCGCCATCGCCGCACCCTTCTGGAGTTGGTGCCGGGACGCTATCGACCACTACCGACACTTTCCGGGCCGGAATCGCTCGTCGGATCAGGGATAGCTGAGCTGAGCTGGGGCGTCTGTATCTGTGACAGTCGACAACGGGGAGGGCGGGTGGACGAGGACGACCGGGCCCGGCTGGCCGAGTTCGTGGCCAGCCGGACGCCGGCCCTGATGCGGGTCGCGTACCTGCTCACCGGGGACCGGCACACCGCCGAGGATCTGTTCCAGTCGGCGTTGGCCAGAACGATTCCGAGGTGGCGCGAGCTGCGCCATGCCGACCCGGAGGGCTACCTGCGCGCGGTCATGTACCGCGAGCAGGTCAGCTGGTGGCGACGGCTGCGCCGCTATCGGGAGACGCTGCTCACCGGGGCCGACGAACGGGCCGGTCCCGACCCGAGCGGCGGCACCGACGTACGGCTGGCGATGCGGGCCGCGCTACGCGCACTGCCGACGGCCCAACGCACGGTCGTGGTCCTGCGGTACTACGAGGACCTGACCGAGACCCAGGTGGCCGCTGCGCTGGGCTGTTCGATCGGCACCGTGCGCAGCCGCACCCATCGGGCCGTGGCCCGATTGCGGCAGCTCCTGCCGGACGTCGAACTGCTGGAGGTACGGCGGTGACCACGCCTTTCGAGAACCTCATCCGCTCCACCCTCTCCGACCTTGCCGAGGAGGCACCGACAGTGCAGGACCAGTTGACCCGTGCGGAACACCGGAACCGGAACCGACGCCGCACCACGATGACGATGAGCGCGGCGGGCGTCCTCGCCGCCGTGCTGATCGGCGCCCCGCTCGCGATGGCCGCCAGCAGCGGCGGCGACGGCCCGCCTGCCGCACCCGGCACCGTCTACCCGACCCGGACCGCCCCACCCGGCACCGTCCACCCGACCGCTCCGCCCGGCACCGTCTTTCCGACCCAGACCGCCCCACCCGGCACCGCCGTCCCGGCCCAGACCGCTCCGCCCGGCACTGTCTACCCGACCGCCCTACCCGGCACCGTCTACCCGACCCGGACCGCAGCCGCCCCTGCCGCTGTACCCGCCGCTCCACCCGCCGCGGTGCCGGCCCAGAGCGCACCGGCTGCCGTACCCGCGCCGGCACGGACCGCACCGGCAGCGGTGCCGGCACGCTGACGACACCGCACGCCCGGTGGCCCTCGGCGGGCTTGCCCGCACCCTGCCCCGAACCCGGGGTGGAGGGCCACCGGGGGCCGGACGCTCAGGTCCGATTCCCGCGAGCCGCCGCCGGTGAGCTGCGGGCATCATCGGTGGCGTGGAGTTGGACTTCGAACGGTGCTACCGGGCCGTGGACAGCCGTGACCAGCGGTTCGACGGGTGGTTCTACACCGGCGTCACCTCGACCGGGATCTACTGCCGGCCGTCCTGCCCGGCGATGACGCCGAAGCGGCGTAACGTCCGGTTCTTTCCGTCGGCAGCCGCCGCGCAGGGAGCGGGGCTGCGGGCCTGCCGCCGGTGCCGTCCGGACGCCGCACCCGGCTCACCGCAGTGGGACGTCCGTGCCGACGTGGTGGGTCGGGCCATGCGGTTGATCGCCGACGGGGTGGTCGACCGGGACGGCGTGCCGGGGCTGGCCGCCCGGCTGGGCTACACCGAGCGGCACCTGCACCGGATGCTCCGGGCCGAACTGGGAGCCGGACCGTTGGCGCTGGCCCGTGCGCAACGTGCCCAGACCGCCCGGACGCTGATCGAGACCACCGGGCTGGGCCTGGCGGAGGTGGCGTTCGCGGCCGGCTTCGGCAGCGTCCGGCAGTTCAACGACACCGTCCGCGAGGTGTACGGCACCGCCCCGTCGCAGCTACGTACCGCGCGGGGCGGCCCGCAGGCGCCGGGCGGGGCGGGCACGATCACGCTCCGGCTGGCGTACCGACCGCCGCTGCACGCCACCGCGTTACTGGGCTTCCTGGCCGACCGGGCGCTGCCCGGCGTGGAGGAGGTGCGCGACGGGACGTACCGCCGGGGGTTGCGGCTGCCGCACGGCCCGGCGGAGGTCGCGCTGACGCCGGTGACCGGGTACGTGGCGGCCACGCTGAAGCTGGCCGACCTGCGCGACCTGGCCCCGGCGGTGGCCCGCTGCCGCCGCCTGTTCGACCTGGACGCCGACCCCGAGGCGATCGACCAGACGCTGGCCGCCGACCCGGCCCTCGCCGAGGCGGTCGCCGCCGACCCCGGCGTCCGCCTCCCCCGAGCGGTGGACGGCTTCGAAATGGCCCTACGCGCCATCATCGGCCAACAGGTCTCCCTCCGCGCCGCCACCACCACCCTCACCCGCCTCCTCCACCCCGCTCCCCTCCCCCAAACCCCCGCAGACCTCGGTGATCAAGAGGTTTCGGTCACGGAGAGCGCTTCCCGCCGACGCAAACTTCTTGATCACCGGGGCGAGCGCGGGGAGGGCGAGCGCGGGGAGGGTGGGGAGGGTGGGGGTGGGGGTGGGGGGTGGGGGTTTCTGGGGGTGGAGGAGGTTTTGGGGTTGCCGGATTCGGCGTTCGGGATGCCGGCGGCGCGGCGGGAGACGATTCGGGCGCTGGCGCGGGCGGTGGCCGCCGGGGAGGTCGACCTGGAGCCGGGCGGGGACCGGGCGGAGACCGTCCGGCGGCTGGTCGCGCTGCCCGGGATCGGGCCGTGGACGGCCGGTTACCTGGCCATGCGCGCCCTCGGCGACCCGGACGTCCTGCTCCCCACCGACCTCGCGGTACGCCGGGGCGCCGCCGCCCTCGGCCTGCCCGACGCCCCCACCACCCTCGACGCGTACGCCGACCGCTGGCGGCCCTGGCGGTCGTACGCGGTGATCAGACTCTGGAGAGCGGCATGACGACCATCGACACCACCACCCTGGACACCCCGGCCGGCCCGCTGAGCGTGCTGGTCGGCCCGGACGGCGCGATCCGTGCCGCCGGCTTCACCGCCGCGCCGGAGAGCCTGCTGCCGCTGGTGCACCCGAGCCTGCGCGGCACCCTCCGGCCGTACGCCGGCCTCGGCCCGGTGACCGCCGCCGTTAACGCCTACCTCGACGGCGAGCTGACCGCGATCGACGAGGTGCCCGTGACCCAGCACAGCGACGGGGTGTTCCTGACCCATGCCTGGACCGTGCTGCGCGACGTCAAGCCCGGTGACCCGATCACCTACACCCGGTACGCCGCGCTGGCCGGCCGTCCCGCCGCGGTCCGGGCGGCAGCCGCCGCCTGCGCCCGGAACGCCGCGGCGCTCTTCGTCCCCTGCCACCGGGTGCTGCGCACCGACGGGACCTTGGGCGGCTACCGGTACGGGCTGGAGGTGAAGAGGTGGCTGCTCGGTCATGAGCGGCGGCTGACAGCAAGCTGACAGCCACATCGACGCCGATCGACGCTACGGTCGGATGGTGCCCGCGCAGTGCGACGGCGACCCGGCCCCGAGGGCGGACGGCCGGGTCCGGCCGCTGCGTAACCTCTGGCGGCTGCGCCGCTACCTGCGCCCGCACGCTGCGGAGTACGCCCTGCTGCTGCCGGCCGCGCTGTCCGCCACCGCGGCCGGTCTCGCCGTGCCGCTGGTGGTGCAGCGGGTGGTGGACGGGCCGATCGCCCGACACGACCCGGCCGGGCTGTTGCGCCTCGGCGGGCTGGCCCTGCTGCTCGGGCTCGTCGAGGCGGTGCTGATCTTCATCCGGCGGTGGAGCCAGTCCTCCTCCTCGGTGGGCATGGAGGCGACCATCCGCGCCGACCTATACGCCCACCTGCAACGGCTGCCGGCCGGTTTCCACGACCGCTGGCAGTCCGGGCAGTTGCTCTCCCGGGCCACCAGCGACCTGTCGGTGCTGCGCCGGTTCCTCTCCTTCGGGCTGCTCTTCCTGGTGCTCAACCTGGTCACCTACGTCGCCGTGGTGGTCCTCCTGCTCCGGCTGCACGGGCCGCTGGGGATGCTGGTGGCGGCCAGCGCGGTGCCACTGTTCCTGATCAGTCGCCGGTTCGGCCGGCGCTACCACGCCGTGGCCCGGCGGATGCAGGACCAGCAGGGCGACGTGGCCACCCTGGTCGAGGAGACCGCACAGGGGCTACGCACCATGAAGGCGTACGGGCGGGGGCCGGAACTGGCCGACCGGTTCGCCCGACGGGCCCGCGCGCTGCACGACACCGGGGTCGGCAAGGGCGCCCTGCAGGCCCGCGCCTCGGCCCTGTTCGACCTGGTGCCCAACCTGACCCTGGGCGCGGTGCTGGTCGGCGGCGCGACACTGGTCGCCCGGGACGCGCTGACCATCGGTGAGCTGGTCGCCTTCGTCAGCCTCCAGCTCATGCTGATCTGGCCGGTGCAGTCGCTCGGCTGGCTCATCGCCAACGGGCAGGAGGCGGCGACCGCCGCGGACCGGATCCAGGAGGTGCTGGACACCCCGCCGTCGATCGTGGACGCTCCGGACGCCGTCCCGTTGGCCCGCGAGGCGGTCCAGGGCCGACTCCGCTTCGAGGGGGTGTCGTTCCACTATCCGGGCAGCTCGGAGCCGGTGCTGCGGGAGATCGAGCTGACCGTCGAGCCGGGCGAGACGCTGGCCCTGGTCGGGGCGACCGGGTGCGGCAAGAGCACCCTGCTCTCCCTGGTGCCCCGGCTGTACGACGTGACCGGCGGTCGGATCACCCTGGACGGGCACGACCTGCGTGCGGTGCGACTGGGCTCGCTGCGCCGGCTGGTCGGGATGGCCTTCGAGGAACCGACCCTGTTCTCCATGTCGGTCTGGGAGAACCTCACCCTGGGCTGCCCGGACGCCGACGCCGACGAGGTGCGGGCCGCGTTGACCCTGGCCCAGGCGGACTTCGCGTACGACCTGCCGTGGGGGTTGGCGACCCGGGTGGGTGAGCAGGGCCTGTCGCTCTCCGGCGGGCAGCGGCAGCGGCTGGCGCTGGCCCGAGCGGTGCTCGGCCGGCCGGCGCTGCTGGTCCTGGACGACCCGCTCTCCGCCCTGGACGTGCAGACCGAGGCGCTGGTCGAGACGGCGCTGCGGCGGGTACTGCGGGACACCACCGCGCTGCTGGTGGTGCACCGGCCGTCGACGGTCGCGCTGGCCGACCGGGTGGCACTGCTCGACGGGGGCCGGATCACCGCCGTCGGCCGGCACTCCGAGCTACTGGCCACGGTGCCGGCGTACCGGGCGGTGCTCGCCGCCGAGCCCTCGACGACGCCGGGCCTGGTGCGCTCGTGATCCGCCGACCGCCCCGGCAGCGCGTCGCGGACGACGGGGACGGCGAGGAGGACGGACAGCCCGCGGACGCACTGTCCCGCTGGCGCGGACTCGCCACCGACCCGGACGCCGACCGCAGCCGCGCCGAGGACGACTCACCCGAGGCGGTGGCCCGGCTGCGTGGGCGGAGCCGGGCACTGCTGCGGGATCTGCTCCGGCCGCACCGCCGACCGCTCGGCGTGGCGGTGGCCCTGCTGCTCGCGCAGAACACCGCCGCGATGGCCGGGCCGTACCTGGTCATGCTCGGCATCGACCGGGCGGTGCCGCCGCTGCGGGCCGGCGACCCGGGTCCGCTGGCCGCCGTCGCGGGCGCGTTCACCGTCGCGGCCGTCATCGAGTACGCCGCCCGGCGCGGCTACCTCACCCGCTCCGCCCGGATCGGTCAGGCCGTCCTGCTCCAACTGCGCCAGCGGGTCTACGACCACCTGCTGACCCTTTCGGTCGGCTTCCACGAGCGCTACACCTCGGGGCGGGTGGTGTCCCGGCTCACCAGCGACGTCGACTCCATCGCCGAACTGGTCGACGGCGGGATCGACACCCTGGTCGCCGCCGCGCTGTCGGTGTTGTCGGTCTCCGCCATCCTGCTCTGGCTGGATCTGCCGCTGGCGGCGGTGACCCTGCTGGCGTTCCCCTTCCTGTTCTGGCTGTCCCGCTGGTTCGCCCGCGCCTCGGCGCACGCCTACCGGCGCAGCCGGGAGGCGGTGGCCCTGGTGATCGTCCACTTCGTCGAGTCGCTGCGCGGCATCCGCGCGGTGCAGGCGTTCCGCCGCGAGCCGCGCAACCAGCAGATCTTCGTGACGGTGAACGACGAGTACCGGCAGGCCAGCCTGCACGGGTTCCGGCTGATCGCCACGTACTCGCCGGGGATCAAGGTGATCGGCAACGTCACCGTGGCACTGGTGCTCGGGTACGGCGGATGGCGGGTGCTGGGCGGCGACACCGAGGTGGGGGTGCTCGCCGCGTTCCTGCTCTACCTGCGCCGGTTCTTCGAGCCGATGCAGGAGCTCAGCCAGTTCTACAACTCCCTCCAGTCGGCGACCGCCGCGCTGGAGAAGCTCGCCGGGGTGCTGGACGAGCGGCCCGGGGTGCCCGAACCGGCGTCGCCGGTGCCGTTGCCGGCCGGGCCGGGCCGCGGTGCGGTGACGTTCCGCTCGGTCTCGTTCGGCTACCGGGCGCAGACGCCGATCCTGACCGGGCTGGACCTGGTCGTACCGGCCGGGCAGACGGTGGCCCTGATCGGCCCGACCGGCGCGGGCAAGTCGACGGTGGCGAAGCTGCTCGCCCGCTTCCACGACCCGGACGACGGCACGGTCGAGCTGGACGGCATCGACCTGCGGGAGCTGTGCGATGCCGAACTGCGCCGCGCGGTGGTGCTGGTGGCCCAGGAGAACCACCTGTTCGGCGGCACGGTGGCGGAGAACATCCGGTTCGGGCGGCCGGCCGCCACCGACGCGGCGGTGCAGGCGGCGGCGCGGGCGATCGGCGCGCACGACTTCATCGCCGCCCTGCCCGACGGGTACGCCACCGAGGTGCACCGGCGCGGCGGCCGGCTCTCCGCCGGGCAGCGGCAGCTCGTCGCGTTCGCCCGCGCGTTCCTGGCCGACCCCCGGGTGCTGATCCTCGACGAGGCGACGTCGTCGCTAGACGTGCCGACCGAGCGGCTGGTGCAGCAGGCCCTGGCCACCGTGCTGCGGGACCGCACCGCGCTGGTGATCGCGCACCGGCTCTCGACCGTGGAGACCGCCGACCGGGTCCTGGTCGTCGACTCCGGGCGGCTCGTCGAGGACGGCCCGCCGGCCCTCCTCGCCACTACCGGCGGCCGGTACGCCGCGCTGCACCGGCAGTGGCGCGACTCACTGATCTGACCGCCCCGGCCGGCCGGGCCGGGGTGCCGGCCAGCCGCCCTCGGGGGACGGCCCGACGCGGGCCATCGGGGACACCGTCCCTGCGGGACGCTGCGGCGAGCCCTGCCCCGAGGGCAGTGCGGGAGTCCTGTCCCTGAGTGGCAGTTCGGGGAGCCCACTGTCCCTCAGGGACGGTACGGGGCCGCCGGTGACCAGTGGAGCCGATACACTCGGCCCCCATTGACAGGCCTCACCCCCGTCTGCGCCGGTTCGCCCGGCCGGCCGGGCGCGGCGGGCCGGTGGCATAGCCGGACACACGGGGAGGTTACGGCGTGCGGATTCATGGACGAGTGGTGTTGGCTGCGGCGTTGGCGCTGGGCACGGTGGAGACCACCGGGGTGGCGTTGGCCCTGGACCGGGCCCCCGATCCGGCCTCGACCACCGCATCGACCGGTGGCGCCTGGGCGGCCGGGGCGGCCCCGGTCGCCGAGGAGGTCCGGGCAGCGGCCCGCACCGGCACCGGTGGCCGGGCCGCGACGCCGGCCACCGTGCAGCCGGTGCCGGTGGCGACCCGCCCGGCGGCGGTGGTGGCGCAGGCCGCGCCCGCCTCGGTGAGCTACCTGAGCGAGCGCTACCGGGTCACCTCGGACGAGGCCGCCCGCCGGCTCGCCCTCCAGGAGCTGTCCGCGCCGCTGGCCGACACCCTCGCCGCCCGCTTCCCCACCTCGTACGCCGGGATGTGGCTGGACCAGGCCGACGGCGGGGTGCTCACCATCGCCGCCACCGACCCGGCCCCGGTCACCGAGGTGGTCGCCGGCCTGCCGGACGCCCGCCACGTCACCGTCGTCCCGGTCCGCCACTCGCGGCGTGACCTCGACGCGGCAGTGACCCGGTTGGCCGGGGCGCTGGGCGTCACCGCCGGGCAGGACGTGCTGGTCGACGAGCGGGCCAACGAGGTGGTGGTGCTCACCGGCGACACGGTGCGGGCCGACGACGCCCGGCTGGCCGGGGCGCTCGGCGCGACCGAGGTGCCGGTCCGGGCCCAGGCCCGGCTCGACAAGTCCTCGATCCCCAAGGCCTGCGACCCGCGGTACTGCGCGAAGGCGCCGATGCGCGGCGGCATCCGGCTGGACGTGCCCCGTGACGACGGCACCGTCGGCGGCTGCACCACCGGCTTCAACGTGCAGGCGAAGTCCGGGCAGTACTACGTGCTGACCGCCGGGCACTGCGTGGTCGGCGGCCGGCACCAGCGCGTCGACGACACCTGGCACCAGTTCCTCGGGCCGAAGGTGCCGGTGGGCATCGAGTCGACCAACCCGGTGCTGGCCGAGAACGCCTTCCCCAACGACTACGCGATCCTGCCGTACGCGGACGGGGCGGCGACCCGGTGGTCGTACCCGAGGCGGACCGTCGGCAAGGCCCCCAGCCTGGTCAACTACTGGTGCGTGGCGGACAATCCGGCGTGCGCCACCAAGGGCAGCCACGACGTGCCGGTCACCGGCGTCACGCCGTACGACGCGGTACAGGCCGGCTGGGTGGTCTGCGCCACCGGCTCGGCGTACACCCCGAAGGCCGGCGAGCAGTACGTCGACTCGGGGGCCGGGCTCGGCTACCTGCCGGGCACCCGCTGCGGCGAGGTCATCGGCAAGGCCAGCGGCGGCATCGACGTGCGGGTGTGTGCCCGGGCGGGCGACAGCGGCGGTCCGCTGTTCACCGAGTCCGACGGGCGGGCGCTGGGCATCCTGAGCAACGGCGACGACGGCGAGGGCCCCTGCACCAACCCCGACGAGAAGAACATCTACGCGCCGGTCTCGGTCATCCTCGACCGGGTCAACGGTCGCACCGGGCTCGACTTCCAGATCGCCACCCGGGGGCCGCTGCTCGCTCCGCCGACCGGCTCCTCGAACCGGTAACCGCCTGTCCGCGGCACCCGGCCCGCCCCGCCGGGTGCCTCACCGGGGAAAACCGGTGGGCGCGACGTCGGGTGCCGCACGGGGGAAAAGCCGGTGGGCGGGGCGTCGGCGGCTGCCTAGGATCGACCGATGACTGATACGGCGAGGACGGCCCGCGCCGGTGTTCCCGAGCGTCCCACCCTGGACGGCATCGAGGAACGCTGGGCGCACCGCTGGCAGGAGGAGGGCACGTACGCGTTCGACCGGGCGAAGGCGACCGTAGCGGGTCGTGAGCCGGCGGCGGAAGGCACGCGCCGGCACGGTCGGGGCGACGACGTGTACTCCATCGACACCCCGCCGCCGACCGTATCCGGCGAGCTGCACATGGGGCACGTCTTCTCGTACACGCACACCGACACGGTGGCCCGGTTCCAGCGGATGCGCGGCCGGAACGTCTTCTACCCGATGGGCTGGGACGACAACGGCCTGCCCACCGAACGCCGGGTGCAGAACGTGTACGGCGTGCGCTGCGACCCGTCCCTGCCGTACGACCCGGCGTGGCAGCCGCCCGGCGTCCCGGTCACCGAGGCCCGGCGCAGGGAGCCGACGCCGATCTCCCGGCGCAACTTCGTCGAGCTGTGCGGGCGGTTGACCGCCGACGACGAGCAGGTCTTCGAGGCGCTCTGGCGACGGCTCGGACTGTCGGTGGACTGGTCGCTGACGTACACCACGATCGGGCGGGCGGCGCGGGCCACGTCGCAGCGGATGTTCCTGCGCAACCTGGCCCGGGGTGAGGCGTACCAGGCGGAGGCGCCGACCCTCTGGGACGTCGGCTTCGGCACCGCCGTGGCCCAGGCGGAGCTGGAGGACCGGGAGCGCCCGGGGGCGTACCACCGGCTGCGGTTCGCCGGGCCGGACGGGCGGGAGGTGCTGATCGACACCACCCGGCCGGAGCTGCTGCCGGCCTGTGTGGCGCTGGTCTGCCACCCGGACGACGAGCGCTACGCCGACCTGGTGGGCGCGACGGTGCGTACCCCCGTCTTCGGGGTCGAGGTGCCGGTGCGCGCGCACCCGCTGGCGGACCCGGCGAAGGGCACCGGCGTCGCGATGGTCTGCACCTTCGGTGACCTGACCGACGTGACCTGGTGGCGGGACCTCGACCTGGAGACCCGGGTGGTGATCGGCCGGGACGGTCGGCTGCTGGCCGAGCCGCCGGCCGGCGTGCCGGCGGCGTCCTACGCGGCGCTGGCCGGGCAGGGCGTCAACGCCGCCCGGCGGGCCGTGGTGGAGCTGCTGCGCGACGCCGGTGACCTGGTCGGCGAGCCCCGCGAGATCACCCATCCGGTGAAGTTCTACGAGCGCGGCGACCGGCCGCTGGAGATCGTCTCGACCCGGCAGTGGTACCTGCGCAACGGGGGCCGGGACGCCGGGCTGCGGGCGGCGCTGCTGGCCCGGGGCGACGAGCTGCGCTGGGTGCCGGAGCACATGCGGCACCGCTACGCGCACTGGGTGGGTGGGCTGACCGGTGACTGGCTGGTCAGCCGGCAGCGCTTCTTCGGGGTGCCGGTGCCGGTGTGGTACCGGCTCGACGCCGTTGGCGAGCCGGACCGTGCCAACCCTCTCACACCGGACGAGTCGTCGCTGCCGATCGACCCGTCGAGCGAGCCGCCGCCCGGCTACGACGAGTCGCAGCGCGACGTGCCCGGCGGTTTCGTCGGCGACCCGGACGTGCTGGACACCTGGGCCACCTCGTCGCTGACCCCGCAGATCGTCGGCGGCTGGGAGACCGACCCGGCGCTGTTCGGCCGGGTCTTCCCGATGGACCTGCGCCCGCAGGGGCAGGAGATCATCCGGACCTGGCTCTTCGCCACCGTGGTCCGCGCCCACCTGGAGCACGGGGTGCTGCCCTGGCGGGACGCGGTGCTCTCCGGCTGGATCCTCGACCCGGACCGCAAGAAGATGTCCAAGTCGAAGGGGAACGTGGTCACCCCGATGGCGCTGCTCACGCAGCACGGTTCGGACGCGGTCCGCTACTGGGCGGCCAACGGCCGGCCCGGCATGGACCTGGCCTTCGACCCGGCGCAGATCAAGGTGGGTCGGCGGCTGGCCACCAAGCTGCTCAACGCGTCGAAGTTCGCGCTCGGGCTGGGTGCCGCCGACGCGCTGCGTACCCCGGCGACCACCCCGCTGGACACCGCCATGCTCGCCGAACTCTCCGCCGTGGTCGCCACCGCGACCACCGCCTTCGACGGGTACGACCACACGGCTGCGTTGCAGGCCACCGAGGCGTTCTTCTGGCGGTTCTGCGACGACTACATCGAGTTGGTGAAGGAACGCGCCTACGGCACCGGGCCGGCTGCCGACTCGGCCCGAGCGGCGCTGGCCACCGCGCTGTCGGTGCAGTTGCGGCTCTTCGCCCCGGTGCTGCCGTACGTGACCGAGGAGGTCTGGTCGTGGTGGCGGTACGGCTCGGTGCACCGGGCCACCTGGCCCACCACCCACGAGGTGGACCGGGCGATCACCGGCACCGGTGACCCGGCCCTGCTCCGGCTGGCCGGGGACGCCCTGGCCCAGGTCCGCCGGGCCAAGTCCGAGCGCAAACTGTCGATGCGGGCGGAGATCCCGCTGGCCGAGGCGCTGGGCCCCGCCGCCCTGCTCGACCAGCTCACCCTGATCGCCGACGACGTCCGCGCCGCCGGCCGGATCACCACCCTCGACCTGCTCCCCGACCGCACCCCCGAGCTGGTGATCGCCAGCGCCTTCTGACCGTCGGACCGGCCGGGCTGGCGGGTCGGCGGGTCGGCGGGTCGGTGCTAGATCGCCGATGTGGCGGTGTCCGGGCAGGCGGACACCGCCACATCTGCGCAACTGTGTCGATCATGCCCCTGCCCCTGCCCCGCCCGCCCGGTCGGGGCAGGGTGGGCGGGTGAGGCGGGCCGGGCCGGGTGGGGCGGGGTCAGCTGGTCTCGCCGGCGATGCTGTAGGAGCGGAGCCGGTCGATGGCGAGGATGGTGAAGCCGATACTGACCAGGGCGGTCAGCACCCCCGCGACCGGGACGGAGACGGTGGTGGACAGGAGCTCGGTGGGGGCCATCCGGTCGGCCAGGGCGATCACCCACTGCTGGATCGACAGCACCTTGGTACCACTGACGAAGTTGCCCAGCAGCCCCTCCCAGATCAGCACGTACACCAGACCGAGCAGCACCGGCCGCCGGGTGACCAGGCTGAGCGCCAGGAACAGCGCCGAGTACGCCAGCGCCCCGAGCGCCGAGGCGGCGGCGAGGGCCAGGCCGAGGCGTACCGAGTCGGCGAGCACGCCCGCGACGTAGAGCGGCACGGCGACGGTGGCCGCGCTGACCCCGGCGGCCACCGCGAGTTTCGGCAGCACGATCTGCCACCGCGGCAGCGGCTTGGTCAGGATGTGCACCACCGTGCCGTCGTCGATCTCCGCGCCCAGCACGCCGGTGCCGACGATGAGCGCCACCACCGGCAGCACCACGGCCAGGCCGAGGCCGACCAGCACCGGCGGCGCCCACTGGCCCGGGTCCACCCCGAGCGCCTGGCAGAGCACGGCCAGCAGCACCAGCACCGCCGGCAGCGGCAGCAGCATGAGGAACCGGCGGCGGCCGAAGAGCCCGCGCGCGGTGATCCAGGAAACGGTCGACATCAGGCCTCCACCAGGTAGGAGAAGACGCTCTCCAGGGACTCGTCCTCGGGGGTCAACTGTCGGACCCGGATGCGCTGGGCAAGCGCGATCTTCGGCAGCGCCCGGGTGAACGCGCCGTAGTCGCCGGCCCGTACGGTCAGGCCGGTCTTGTCCAGTTCGACGCCGCTGACCGACGGATCGGCCATCAGCGCCACGGCCAGCGCCCGGTCGTCGGTGGAGCGGACCGCGAAGACGTGCGGACGGTTGGTCATCAACCGGCGGATGGTCCGGAAGTCGCCGGAGGCGGCCAGCCGGCCGGCCACCATCACCTGCACCGTGCCGGAGACCTGCTCGACCTCCTCCAGGATGTGCGAGCTGAACAGGATGGTCCGCCCGGCGTCGCCGAGGGAGTGCAGCAGACCCATCATGTGCAGCCGTTGGCGCGGGTCCATCCCGTTGAACGGTTCGTCGAGCAGCAGCACCTGCGGGTCGTGCACCAGCGCGGCGGCCACCCGGGTGCGCTGCCGCATCCCCTTGGAGTACGTGCCGATCCGGCGGTCCTGCGCGTCGGTCATCTCGACCAGCTCGATCGCCCGGCGGGCTGCGGCCTCCGGGTCGGGCAGCCGGTGCAGCTTCGCGCTGGCCAGCACGAACTCGCGGGCGGTGAGGAAGGTGTGCACCGCCTCCCGCTCGCTGACCAGCCCGAGTCGGCGGTAGACGTCGGGGTTGCGCCAGGTCGATTCGCCGTCCAGGGTGAGCGTGCCCCGGGACGGGGCGAGGAAGCCGGCCATCATGTGCAGCAGGGTGGTCTTGCCGGCGCCGTTCGGGCCGAGCAGGCCGGTCACCCCGGAGCCGAGCCGCATGGTGACGTCGTTGACCGCCACCACGTTGCCGTACCAGCGGGAGACCCCGGCGAGGTCCAGGGTGCTGGTGGTGGCGGCCGGCGGGGCGACGGTGTCGAGTGTGGTCATCGGGCGGCCACCTTCCGGTATCGCAGCAGCAGCAGGGCGGTACAGGCGGCGACCAGCAGCACGGCGGCGACCGCGTAGACCGGGCCGAAGCTGCCGATCAGCGGGCCGGTCCCGGCGCCCGGGTACAACAGGTCACCCAGGGCCCAGGTGCCGACTCCCTCGACCAGGGTGGAGGGTGAGGCGAGCAGGGCCAGCTCGTTGACCGACCGGGACGGCAGGATCGACAGCACGCCGACGATCGGGGTGGTCATCAGGAAGACCGCCACGACCCCGCCGGCGGCGAAGGCACGCTTGCCGGTGAGCGAGGCGATCAGCAGCCCGATCGTGGCGAAGACCACCGCCCACAGCCCGGCGTAGAGCAGGGCGGGCAGCAGGTCCAGCAGCTCGTTCCAGACCCCGCGCATGCCGTCGGAGGTGGTGAAGGCCGCCCCCAGGAACATCACCAGCTGCGGCCCGCCCAGCAGCAGCCAGAGCGCGCTGACCAGGGACAGCAGCTTGGCCAGCGCGTAGTCGTCGCGCGGCAGCGGCCGGGAGAAGTACAGCGGGAGTACGCCGCTGCGCAGGTCCCGGGAGACCAACTCGGGGGCGGCCACCGCGACGAAGAAGATGACCAGCCAGCTCATCGCGTCGGCGAACTGGGCGTACGTCATCACCACCTCGCCGATCTGGCTGCGGACCGCGGTGAGGCCGGCGGCCACCACGGTCACGATGCCGACCACCAGCCAGGGGAAGATCTTCGCCTTGGCGCTGCGGCCCAGCCCGAAGACCGTCCGCAGGCTGTGCAGGTAGAGCGCGCCGAAGACGTGCCGGCGACCCAACCGGGGGCCGGTGTAGCGCTGGTAGCCGATGTCGTGGATGACGCCGGTCGGCTCAGGCATTGCTGGGCTCCCTCGGGGCGAAGAGTTCGGCCACCCGGTGCCGACGCTGGTCCAGCCGGTGCAGCGGCAGGTCCAGCTCGGCGACCGCGCCGAGGATCAGGTCGTAGGTGCGCTCGTCGACGAGCGGGACGAGCAGCAGCCGGCCGTCCTGGGTCACCGGGAGGTCGAGCGCGGCGAGTCGGCCGGCCAACTGGTCGGTGCCCTCGCTGACCTCGACGGCGAGCACGTCGGTGGCCGAGGTCATCGCGTCGATCCGGTCGGCGCGCAGCAGCCGGCCACCGTCGATGGCCACCAACGTGTCGCAGATCCGCTCCACCTCGCCCAGCAGGTGCGAGCAGACCAGGACGGAGATGCCGAACTCGGTGCCGATCCGGTGGACCAGCGCGAGCATGGCGTCCCGGCCGGCCGGGTCGAGGCCGTTGGTGGGCTCGTCGAGCAGCAGCAGGTCCGGGTCGTGCACCAGAGCCTGGGCGAGCTTGACCCGCTGCTTCATTCCGGTGGAGTAGCCGCCGACAGGCCGGTACCGCTCCTCGTAGAGGCCGACGTGGCGCAGCGTCTCGGAGGCGCGCTCGCGGGCCACCGTACGGGGCAGGCCACTCATCCGGCCGAGGTGGGTGACGAGTTCGGCGGCGGAGAGGTCGGGCGGGAGCGCCTCGTGTTCCGGCATGTAGCCGACCCGGGCGCGGACCGCCGCGGGGTCGGTGGTGGGGTCGAGGTCGAGCACGGAGACCCGTCCGCTGGTCGGCGGGAGCAGGCCCAGCAGGATCTTGATCAGGGTCGACTTGCCGGCGCCGTTCGCGCCGACCAGACCGATGATCCCCGGCTCGACCGCGACGGTCAGGTCGGCCAACGCGGTGACCCGGCCTCCATACGTCTTGGTCAGCGACTCGGTCGCGATCAGTGTCACGTCCGCCAGCCTAGGGAGCCGGCACCCCGGCCGGTATCGGGAATCGCCCGGGGACTTCCCCTAGGTCGGAGGCGGGACGCGGGCCTGGTGCCGGCCCGCGTCCCGCCGGCTTCAGCTCCGGGCGATCACCTCGTTCTTGGCCAGACTCTCGGTCCGCTGGCCGATGAGGGTACGCAACTGGGCCGCGTCGGAGTCGACGGCGGCGGCGTCCGCCCCCTCGACCTCCTTCAGCACCGCGCTGATCGCGGTGAGGGACTCCGCCGCCTTCCCACTGCCGAAGACCTGCTGGTAAAGCTCCCGGTAGGCGTCCTCGTAGGTCGCCTTGAATGCGTCGCTGGCGAGGAAGCGCTCCTTGAGCTTGTGGCCCATCATCATTCCGCCACGCCGGCCACCCTCGTTGTCACCGCCGCGGGCGTTCGGCCCGCCCGGCTGACCAGGCTGCTGCCCAGCCTGCTGACCGCCCTGCTGCCCACCTTGCTGACCAGGCTGCTGCCCGCCCTGCTGACCAGGCTGCTGGCTGGCCTGCTGACCGGTCCCGCCCGGCGCGGCCTGGCCCGGGGCCGCGCCGTTCGTACCGGCGGCACCGTTCGCACCGGCGGCACCATTCGCACCGGCTGCGCCGGGGCCGCCCCGGCCCATGCCGAACCCACCGCTTTCGTGCGGGCCCTGGCTGGCGTTGCCGCTGAAGGTCAGGTTGTGGTCCCAGCTGATCACGCTGAACTTCTTCGTCTCCAGGTCGTACCAGAGGTAGTAGTTCTTCCCCGGGCCGGCCATGTCGTCGAAGTTGAGCAGCAGGTTCTGCAACGCGACGTACCGGGCGAAGGACTCCACGTCGACCTTGTCGGCGAGGTGCGCGTCGAACTCCTTGTCGCTGGCCGAGTTCACCCACCGAATCAAGTTGATCACCGGTTGCAGGTCCTGACTGCCCTTCATGGTGATCTGCTTGAAGTCGTCGACGTACTCGGTGGGATCGTCGCCCTGGTCGGTGAAGCTGCCGCTAGCCAGCGACTTGTAGAGCACCCCGGTGCCGTCCATCTGATCGGCGAAGTGCTCGTCCGGGTGCTCGACCAGCAGTCGGGCGGTGGTGGGCCGGTCGTTGACGCTGAACGAGGAGTACGCGTACCGCTGCGCGGCCTGGCCCGTGGCGTCGAGCAGCGACAGCGACAGGGCCTCGTTGAGCACCGTCGAACCGCCGCCCATGCCGCCCACCCGGACGGCCACCTCCCGGTGACCCTGATAGCGCCGGCCGTCGGCGAACTCGTCGAAGCTGATCAGCCACGGCAACGTCTCCGGCTCCTCGGCCTTCAACGCTGCCATGGCCATCCCTCCGGGAAACTGACCGCCACCGGGCTGCTGACCACCCTGCTGCTGACCGCCCTGCTGACCGCCGGGGGCAGCACCGCCCGGAAACCCACCCTCCGGAAAACCACCCTCCGGAAAGCCCTCGGGGAGCTCCATGCCTTCCGGCAGCCCCTCAGGTGGTCCACCCGGGAACCCGCCGCCCTCTCGCGGCCCGCCCTCGCCGTTCCTGCCCCCGAAGCCGCGCGTCTCGCCCTTCCAGCTGAGCTGGCCCAGGGTGGAGTTGCCCTTCAGCCGGATGCCCACGCTGGGGATCGTGGTCCCGTCGACGGTCAGGTCGGCCTCGACGTACTCCTTCTCGCCCTCCTTCCAGTAGGTGTCGAGCATCCGCTCGTAGTCCGTGTCCCGGAAGGTCAGCGAGATCTCGTGCGGTCGACTGGCGTCGAAGAGGTCGACGGTGCCGGCGACGTTCACGGTCACCACGTCGCTGTTGGTGTCCCCGGTGCTGGTGACGTACGGACGAATCCGCTCCGTCCCCAGCACCAGGGTCAGCACGGCGAGGAAGGCCGCGCAGGTGGTGAGCAGCTTCCAGTTCTGCCGGACCCGGACCGGCAGCCGGCGGCGCAGCCGGCGCGGCAGCACGGACCGGGTACGCAGGGGCTGCGTCATCACAGGTCCGTCTGGTCGTAGCCGGTGAGCACGGTCACCCGCTGGCCGGAGGTCCGCTCGCTGAGCGCCGAGATCAGGTCGCCCGGCTCGCCGCCCTTCTTCAACCGGACCGTGTACATCAGCTCGGTGAGCGCACCGGCCCGGATCGTCTCCATGCTGACCAGCTCGAACTCGGTGGTGTGCCGGACCAGCACGTCCTGGATGTCAGCGGTGTGGTTGCCGCCGGCCGGAACCTGGACCTTGACGACCTGCCGCTGCACGTTGAGCGCAAACCAGTTGAACCGGTACATCACCACGATGATCAGGCTGATCGCCACGGCGGCGGCGATGGCCAGGCTGTAGAACCGGGTGCCGCAGGCCATCCCGACGCCCATCACCAGGAAGATGAAGCCGACGTCGCGGGTTTCCTTGATGGCGTTACGGAACCGCACCACCGACAACGCGCCGACCAGGGCGAAGGCTCGGGCGATGTTCGAGCCCACCACCAGCATGATCAACGAGATCAGCATGCCCAGGATGATCAGCGTCTGGACGTACGACTGGCTGTACGACACGTTGCGGTGGGTGGCCCGGTAGATCCAGCCGATCATGGCGCTGAGCAGGAAGGACAACGACAGCGTGAGGGCGATGTCGCCCGTGCTGAAGGTGCCGGACAGGTCCTGGAACGTGATGTCCATCGGGGTTCAGGCCTCGTTTCTCGGGGTGGGGGCCACCAGGTCGGCGGCGGGGTCGGCGTCCTGGACGTGGAAGATCGAGCGCGGTACGCGGCCGAACGCCTCGACGCTCTGGCAGTACTTCGAGACCCGCACCACCGACAGTTCGGCCCGGCCGGCCAGGTCGGTGAGCCAGTACGGGACACGTTCGTTCGCCTTGACCTCGACGATCGATTTCGAGGCCGGAATGATCAGGCGGTTCTCGGCGTCCGCGCCGAGGTGGAAGTCGCGGTCCCGGCCACGTACCCGGTGGTCGAGGGTGACCCGCAGACCCACGTCGGCCTCCTGGCCGACGAACGCCTCGCGCTGGTAGCCGGTCATCGCCACCGGGCGCAGGTCGAGGCCGGAGACGAGCTCCAGCACCTCCTCGACGAAACCGCGCTGGGAGGGGTCGTGTTCGATCATGACGCGCTCGTCGCAGAGCTGGCGGGCCACCCGGTAGGGCACCGCGATCCGGCGCTTCTGGGTGACCCGGTTGACCCGCTGCTTGATCTCGACGTGCACGGTGCCGTCGTCGGTCACGCCCGACCGGTCGCCGTAGTGACGCACGCGCAGCTTGCGGCGGAACTTCAGCCCTTCGATCTTCTCCCAGTAGAACCGCAGGTCGGTGGTGTCGTAGTAGACGCTCCAGACGCCGTATCCGCCATCACCGCCGTGCGCGTCGAGCATCATCCGGGCAGCGAGTTCGGCCCGCAACGCCGGCACCTTCGTCGTCTCGACCAGGTACTTGATCTCGTACCGGTTGAACGCGTGCAGCTTGCTCGGCGCCCGCAGGGCGTGGCCGGCGTGGTCGGCGTCGCCGGGCGGGGTCGACGACTCGGGATGCCCGCTGGCGGAGGGCTCGGGGACGGTGGGCGGATCGGATCTGGAGGTCCGGCGAGGGAACCGTAGTCGCATGCGGTGGGCACTTTCTCGTCGCGAAAGGGTCGCAGGCATAAAAGGTGACCAGACCGGAAACACTGTATGAACTAGCTATGAATGAGCTATGGATTGCGGATGGCCAACGGCGGGTGGGGGCTTCGTCACGCCCGCCGGCCGGTCGACCGGGCGACCGGGCGGAGTCTCGCGGCGTACGGGCCGGTTGACGGGTCTCGCCGTGGCGTTCGGCGTCCCGTCGCTGGTCCCGGCCGACTTGCGCCACCCGCCGACCGGTCGGTACGCCGCACCGTTGATCCACTTCCGGGCCGGAGTGGAGTGGCGCTCTCGACCGATCGCCGGCCGGCTGAGAAACTGTGAGCCGGCCAGCGAGTGAGGGGTACGGATGAGCAACGGTTCAGTGCTGCCCGAGGACGTGCTGCGGGATGCGCCCGCGTACGCGCCGCGCCCCGGTGAGCTGGCCGATCTGGAGCTGCTGCTGAGCGGGGCGTACACCCCGCTGACCGGCTTCATGACCCGCGCCGACCTGGCCTCGTTGCAGCGTCGGGGTCGATTGGCCGACGGCACCTCCTGGCCGGTCCCGGTGGCCCTCCAGGTTCCCACCTCGGTCGCCGACGGCCTGGACCCGGCCGACCCGGCCCGCCGGACACTGGTGCTCACCGACGGCGAGGGCGCCCCGGTGGCCGCGCTGGAGGTGACCGACATCTGGCCCGCCCGCGACGGTGTGGCCGGGCTGGGTGGTCCGGTCCGCCGGCTCGGCGACGGCGGGCACGGTCCGTTCCAGCGGCTGCGCCGCGGCCCGGACGAGGTACGCCCGTTGCTCCCCCCGGGCCGGGTGCTCGGGGTGATCGCCGACCGGCCGCTGCACCGGCCACAGTTGGCCCAGATCGCGCACGCGGCCCGTACCCTCGGTGCCCATCTGCTGGTGATGATCCCGGTCGGCGAGGACGGCGCGGGTGGGCTGCCTACCGAGGCCCTGGTCCGCAGCGTCTTCGCCGCCCGGGACCGGATGCCCCCGGCGACCCTGGTCGCCGTGCCGCTGCCCCGTCGCTCCGACGAGATCAGCGACGCCCTGCTGCGCGCCCGGATCTCCGCCGCCTACGGGGTGACCCACCTGCTCTCCACCGGCGGCATGCTCTCCGGCGCCGGGCTTCGGGTGCTGGTCCCCCGCGAGCTGGCCTACGACAACCGGGACGGCCAGTGGCGCTGGCGGGACGACATCCCGCCGCGCAACCGCAAGCTGGCACTGAGCGAGGCGGAGATCGACGACCTACTCGACCGGGGCTTCCCGCTGCCCGAGTGGCACACCCCGCCGGCGGTGGCCAAGGAACTCAGTCGGGCCCGCCCACCGCGCCGGCACCGGGGGCTGGTGGTCTTCCTGACCGGGCTCTCCGGCTCCGGCAAGTCGACCATCGCCCGGGGCCTGGCCGATCTGCTCCGGGAGCAGGGCGAGCGCACGATCACCCTGCTCGACGGGGACGTGGTGCGCCGGGAACTGTCGGCCGGGTTGACCTTCAGCCGGGCCGACCGGGACGCCAACGTACGCCGGATCGGCTGGGTGGCGGCCGAGATCGCCCGGCACCGGGGGGTGGGCATCTGCTGCCCGATCGCCCCGTACGCCCAGGCTCGGGCCGCCGTCCGGGAGATGGCCCGAGCGGCCGGGGCGGGCTTCCTGCTGGTGCACGTGGCCACCCCGTTGGAGGTCTGTGAGCAGCGGGACCGCAAGGGCCTGTACGCCCGCGCCCGCGCCGGCCTGCTCACCGGGATGACCGGCATCGACGACCCGTACGAGGCGCCGACCGATGCCGACCTGGTGGTCGACACCACCGACCAGAGCATCGACGAGGCGGTGCAGGCGGTGATGAACCACCTGAACGAGACCGGCTGGGTGGAGCAGCGGCTGCCGTCCGCCTGACCCTGGGGTCCACTTCCGCCGCTGCCTGCTGCGCGCTAGTGTTCAAACTTGTTGGAACACGTTCGAGTGCGTGCAGGTGCGGGGGCCCGGGAGGTGCGGCGGATGCTGGCGCGGCAGCGACAGGCGACCATCCTCGACCGGGTCCGGACCGCCGGTGGCGTACGGGTCACCGAGCTGGCCACCGAGTTCGGCGTCTCCGACATGACCATCCGGCGTGACCTGGACACGCTGCACGACCAGGGTCTGCTGGCCAAGGTGCACGGCGGAGCCACCGCCACCGGCCCCGGTTCGACCGACGAACCAGGCTTCCACGCCAAGTCCGTACGGCAGTCCGCCGAGAAGGCCGCCATCGCCGGACACGCCGCCGAACTGGTCCGGCCGGGTGCCGCGATCGCCCTTTCCGCCGGCACCACCACCGCCGAGCTGGCCCGTCGGCTGGTCGACGTGCCGGGGCTCACCGTGGTGACCAACTCGCTGCCGGTGGCGGAGATCCTGCACACCGCCGGCCGGCCCGACCAGACCGTGGTGCTGACCGGCGGGGTACGCACCCCGTCCGACGCGCTGGTCGGCCCGCTGGCCGTGGAGGCGATCCGCTCGCTCCACCTGGACCTGCTCTTCCTCGGCGTCCACGGGATCACCGAACGGGCCGGTTTCACCACCCCCAACCTGATGGAGGCGGAGACCGACCGGGCCCTGGTGGAGGCCGCCGACCGGCTGGTCGTCCTCGCCGACCACACCAAGTGGGGCACCGTGGGCATCTCCTCCATCGTCGGCCTGGGCGCCGCCGACGTGCTGGTCAGCGACGACCGGTTGGCACCCGTTGCGCGCCGGGTGATCGACGAGAAAGTGGGCGAGTTGGTGATCGTGACAGGCACGGGCCGGGCGACAAAGCAGGAGACGACGCGGTGAAGCGTACGCCGATCGAGCTGGCCGACGGCCGCGAGCTGATCTACTTCGACGAGCGGGACGACGCCGTCCGGGACCAGCCGGACCAGCGGGAACTGCCCCCGCCCCCGCCGGCCTCCCAACTCCGGTACGACCCGCTCACCGACGAGTGGGTGGCGGTGGCGGTGCACCGGCAGACCCGCACCTTCCTCCCGCCGGCCGACCAGTGCCCGCTCTGCCCGTCCCGGGGCGAGCGGCACAGCGAGATCCCCGCGCCCGACTACGACGTGGCGGTCTTCGAGAACCGGTTCCCCTCGCTGAGCCAGCGGATCGCCGACGAGCCGGCCGAGATCACCCCGTTCACCCCGGTCCGCCCCGGTCAGGGCCGCTGCGAGGTGGTCTGCTTCACCGACGACCACAACGCCTCCTTCGCCAGCCTCTCCCCCCGCCGGGTCCGGCTGGTGCTGGACGCGCTGGCCGACCGGACCACGGCGGTGGGCGCGCTGCCCGGCGTGGAGCAGGTGTTCTGCTTCGAGAACCGGGGGGTGGAGATCGGGGTGACCCTGCACCACCCGCACGGCCAGATCTACGCGTACCCGTTCGTCACGCCGCGTACCCGGTCGCTGCTGGCGGCGGCCCGCCGGCACGCGGACCGCACCGGCGGGGGGAACCTCTACGCCGACGTGCTCGCCGCCGAGCGGGACGCCGGCGACCGGGTGGTCGCCGCCAACGGACACTGGACGGCGTACGTCCCGGCGGCGGCCCGCTGGCCTTTCGAGGTGCACGTCGCGCCGCACCGGCCGGTGCCGGACATCCCCGCGCTCGACGACGCCGAGCGGGACGCCTTCGGCCCGCTCTACCTGGACGTGCTGCGCCGCTTCGACGGGCTGTTCGACCTGCCCATGCCGTACATCTCGGCCTGGCACCAGGCACCGGTACGGATCGACCGGGAACTGGGCCACCTGCACCTTCAGCTGTTCACCGTCCGGCGGGCGAAGGACAAGCTGAAGTACCTGGCCGGCTCCGAGTCGGGCATGGGGGTCTTCATCAACGACATCGCCCCCGAGCGCGCCGCCGAACTCCTGCGCGCCGCCGCCTGAGCCGGACCACCACCGAACTCCTGCGCACCACCCGCGCCGGGCCACCACCGAACTCCTGCGCACCGCCTGCGCCGGGCGTCCGCCGCCGGGCCGGGCATCCCTGGAGACAGGACGCGGGGGGCCCGGGACTGGGCCCCCCGCGGGGAAGGGACGGCTGGCTGTACTCGACAGCCGGGAAGGCTGGCCGATCGGCGCTGGTGCCGTGCGGCGACCGACGTCAACCTTCCTGGACGCGACTGGCACCACGTCCACCCAGCTCAACGATCTGTTTCCGGGCCGGTGACGCCTCCGTCACCCGGACGGGTGGCACCCCCGGGCGGGGCCCTGTGCCGGCCCGGGACGGCCCACCCGGGACGCGTGTCATCCCCGGCACGACGGAACCCGGCGGCAGTCCGCCGACGCGTGCCATCCCCGAGCACGCCGGAACCCGCCGGCAGTCCGCCGACGGGTTCCGTGGGGTGCGGGTGAGAGGTCAGGCGCCGAGCTTGCGCGCCAGGTTCTCGTCGAGCGCGTTCATGAACTCGTCGGTGGTCAGCCACGGGGCGTCCCGCGAGATGAGCAGCGAAAGGTCCTTGGTCATCTGGCCGGCCTCGACGGTGTCGACGATGACCTGCTCCAGGGTGTCGGCGAACTCGGTGACCGCCGGGGTGCCGTCCAGCTTGCCCCGGTGGGCCAGGCCCCGGGTCCAGGCGTAGATCGAGGCGATCGGGTTGGTCGAGGTCTTCTCGCCCTTCTGGTACTGCCGGTAGTGCCGGGTGACCGTGCCGTGCGCGGCCTCCGCCTCGACGGTACGACCGTCCGGGGAGAGCAGCACGGAGGTCATCAGGCCGAGCGAGCCGAAGCCCTGCGCGACGGTGTCGGACTGCACGTCACCGTCGTAGTTCTTGCAGGCCCAGACGTAGCCGCCCTCCCACTTGAGCGCGGCGGCGACCATGTCGTCGATGAGCCGGTGCTCGTAGGTGATGCCGGCGGCGGCGAACTCGGCGGCGAACTCGTTCTCGAACACCTCGGCGAAGAGGTCCTTGAACCGACCGTCGTACGCCTTGAGGATGGTGTTCTTGGTGGACAGGTAGACCGGGTAGTTGCGGTCCAGGCCGTACCGGAACGAGGCACGGGCGAAGTCCCGGATCGACTCGTCGTAGTTGTACATGCCCATCGCGATGCCGCCGCCGGGGAAGTTGGCGACCTCCATCTCCATCGGGGCGCCACCGTCGGCCGGGGTGTAGGTGATGGTCACCGTGCCCGGTCCGGGTACCACGAAGTCGGTGGCCTTGTACTGGTCACCGTGGGCGTGCCGGCCGATGATGATCGGCTTGGTCCAGCCGGGCACCAGCCGGGGCACGTTGGACATGATGATCGGCTCGCGGAAGACGACGCCGCCGAGAATGTTGCGGATGGTGCCGTTCGGCGACCGCCACATCTTCTTGAGGCCGAACTCCTCCACCCGGGCCTCGTCCGGGGTGATGGTCGCGCACTTGACGCCGACGCCGTGCTCCTTGATGGCGTTGGCGGCGTCGACGGTCACCTGGTCGTCGGTGGCGTCCCGGTGCTGGATCGACAGGTCGTAGTAGTGCAGGTCGACGTCGAGGTAGGGCAGGATCAGCTGCTCCCGGATCTGCTTCCAGATGATCCGGGTCATCTCGTCGCCGTCGAGCTCCACGACCGGGTTGTTTACCTTGATCTTCGCCATCGGCCGGCGCTCCTCTCGGGGGACACGTGCTCTAGCAGTACGAGCGTACTGGAAACCGGTCGGCGATCCCCAGCCGGCCTCGGTCGGCCACCTCCAACTGCCCCAGCCGCCCAGAAAATCACCACCCAACGCCCAGAATCCCCCACCCCCCACCCCGCACCCGCCCCGTCAGGTTGATCAATAGGTTTGCGTCATCTGCCACGCCGCGGGTGACATAAACTTCTTGATCAACCTGGCGGGGCGGGGCAGGTGGGGCAGGTGGGGGTATGCGAAGGGGCACGGCGGCGGGTGCCGGCGTGCCCCTTCGCGGGTCGTTCAGGTCACATGCTGGCGACGTCGGCCTGCTTGGCGCGGACGGCCTCGGCGGCCTCCTTGAGGCTGGCCAACTCGTCGGCGTCCAGGTCGGTCTCGACGACCCGCTTGACGCCCTCGGCGCCGATCTCGGCCTCGACGCCCAGGTAGACGCCGGAGATGCCGAACTCGCCGTCGACCCAGGCGCAGACCGGCATGACCGCGCCGGAGTCCTCGGCCACGGCCCTGGCCATCCGGGCGGCGGCAGCCGACGGGGCGTAGTACGCCGAACCGGTCTTGAGCAGCGCGACGACCTCGGCACCGCCGTTGCGGGTCTTGACGACCAGCTCCTCGATCTGCTCGGCCGGCATCGCGTCACGCAGCGGCTTGCCGTTGACGGTGCTCTTGGACGGCACCGGGACCATCGTGTCGCCGTGCGAGCCGAGGGTCAGCGTCTTCACCGACTTCACCGGTACCTCGAGGGCCTCGGCGACGAAGTTGGTGAACCGGGCGGTGTCCAGCATGCCGGCCTGGCCGAGCACCCGGTTCTTGGGGAACTGGGTGGCGAGCTGGGCCAGCGCGGTCATCTCGTCGAGCGGGTTGGACACCACGATGACGACGGCGTTCGGGGCGTACTTGGCGACGTTCTCGGCCACCTGCCGCACGATCTTGGCGTTGGTCTCCAGCAGGTCCATCCGGCTCATGCCCGGCTTGCGGGGCAGACCGGCGGTGATCACGACGACGTCCGAGCCCTCGATGGCCTCGTAGCCCTCGCCGTTGGGGCCGGTGGTGGCACCGACGACCTTGGTCTCGAAGCCCTCGACCGCGCGGGACTGGTTGAGGTCCAGCGCGAGGCCCGCCGGCTTGCCCTCCACGATGTCGGTGATCACGACGGTGTCGAAGACGTCGTACTCGGCCAGGCGCTGTGCGGTGGTGGAGCCGTAGAAGCCAGCCCCGACGACAGTGACCTTCTTACCCATGGTCGTCCCACTCCCCTGCTACCAGTCGGTTTTCCTGACCGTAACAGTCATCCCGGCATCGTCCGGGCCAGGGGCGGCGACCAGCCCTGGGATGGGGCCAACGTCACCACCGCCCGTTTCCGGCGGGCGGCTACGCGAGATCCGGCGGGCGGGTCAGCCGCGCTCGGCGCGTTCGACGACGTTGGTGAGCAGCATGGCCCGGGTCATCGGCCCGACGCCGCCCGGCATCGGCACCAGCCGACCGGCGACCTGCGCCACCTCCGGGTCCACGTCGCCGGTGTAGCGGCCCTTGCCGTCCTCGCCGATCACCCGGGTGATGCCGACGTCCACCACGGTGGTGCCCGGGGTGACCATGTCGGCGGTGAGCAGGCCGGGCACCCCGGCAGCGACGATGACGATGTCGGCGGCCCGGGTGTGCGAGGCGAGGTCCAGGGTGCCGGTGTGGCAGAGGGTGACGGTGGCGTTCTCGCTGCGCCGGTTGAGCAGCAGGCCGAGCGGGCGGCCGACGGTGTTGCCCCGGCCGACGAGAGCGACGTTGGCCCCGCGCAGCGGCACGTCGTGCCGGCGGAGCAGCTCGACGATGCCACGCGGGGTGCAGGGCAGCGGGCCGTCGTAGCCGAGCACGAGCCGGCCCAGGTTCACCGGGTGCAGACCGTCGGCGTCCTTGCCGGGGTCGATCATCTCCAGGGCCCGCTGGGTGTCCAGGTGGGCCGGGAGCGGCAGCTGGACGATGTAGCCGTGGCAGCCCGGGTCGGCGTTCAGCTCGGCGAGCACGTCGTCGAGCTGCTGCTGGCTGGCGTCGGCCGGCAGCTCCCGGCGGATCGAGGCGATGCCCACCTCGGCGCAGTCGCGGTGCTTGCCGTTGACGTACGCCTCCGAGCCGGGGTCCGCGCCGACCAGGACGGTACCCAGGCCGGGGGTGACACCTCGCTCGGCCAACGCCTTGACCCGTACCCGCAGCTCGTCCTTGATCTCGGCTGCGGTCGCCTTGCCGTCCAGGATGATCGCCGTCACGACCAGATCGTCTCATGGCCGGCGAACGGTGGGCCGGCGACGGGGATCCGTGACGATCCGTGACGTGCTGTTAGTCACTCTGAGTGATCAGGTGTGGATCGCACCACTCGCCCCGACGGACGGTCGCGCAGTCCCGGCCGCAGACCGGACGCGGGGCACACAACACCCCGGGGTGGCCGACCTTGGGACGGCAACCCCGGCAGAACCGCCGCCGCACCACCAATGAGCAGCATACCTTCTTGCATCCCATTACCAGGTGAGCCCATCGACAACAAGACCGTGGCGGGTGACCCGTTACCCGTTCGCAACCCTCCCGTTGTCGACGGGCCTCCCTCGACCTACCGTTGCCGAACGTTGCGCAGAGTCACCCAGCGCCGGGTCCGGCTGCGCTACGTGATGGAGATGAGGAGACCCCATGCGTGTGCGCAGGCTTGCCGCCTGGACCGCCCTCCCGCTCGCGGTGACCCTGGGCCTGGCGGCCTGCGGCTCGGGCGGCGGCAGCGGGACCGGGCAGTCCGACCCCAACGCGGCCGTGCGGATCGAGATCGCCGAGCCGCAGCACCTGGTGCCGACCAACACCAACGAGACGAGTGGTTCGCAGGTGCTCGCCGCCCTGTTCAGCCCGCTGGTCGACTACGACGAGGCCAACAAGCCGTACGAGGTGGCCGCCGACTCGGTCACGTCGTCCGACAACAAGGTCTGGACGATCACGCTCAAGGACGGCTACACCTTCCACAACGGCGAGAAGGTCACCGCCGACAACTACCTCGACGCCTGGAACTACGGCGCGTACGCCCCCAACGGGCAGAACTCCAGCTACTTCTTCGAGAAGATCGCCGGGTACGCCGACCTCCAGGGTGAGCAGCCGGCCGCGGAGCGGCTGTCGGGGCTGAAGAAGGTCGACGACCTGACCTTCACGGTCACCCTGACCGAGCCGTACAGCGAGTTCAAGTCGATGCTCGGTTACACCGCCTTCTACCCGCTGCCGAAGGCCGCGTTCTCCGGTCCGGGGGCGCTGGCCGAGGGCTACGAGCAGGCTCCGATCGGGCAGGGCCCGTTCAGGATGAAGGGCTCCTGGCAGCACGACGCCAAGGTCGAGGTGGAGAAGTACGACGCCTTCCCCGGCGAGCAGCCGAAGGTGGGCGGCGTCGAGTTCCGGATCTACCAGCAGCCGACCGCCGCGTACGCGGACGTGCTGTCGGACAACCTCGACGTGATCAAGACGATTCCGACCGAGAACCTGTCCACCGCCGCCACCGACCTCGGTGACCGCTTCCAGCAGAGCCCCGCCTCGTCGCTCCAGGTGCTGGCCTTCCCGACCTCCCAGAAGGAGTACAGCGACCCCGAGGTCCGCAAGGCCATCTCGATGGCGATCGACCGGGACGAGATCACCAAGTCGATCTTCAAGGACTCGCAGCAGCCGGCCCGCTCGTTCGTCTCGCCGGTGGTCGCGGGCTACCGGGAGAACACCATCGGCGCAGCCGGTGAGTTCGACCCGGCCAAGGCGAAGTCGATGTACGAGGCCGCGGGCGGCCCGAAGAAGATCGAACTGTCGTACAACGGCGACGGCGGCCACAAGGACTGGATCGACGCGACCTGCAACCAGCTCAAGGCCAACCTGGGCGTGGAGTGCGTCGGCACCGCCGAGCCCAAGTTCGCCGACCTGCTGACCAAGGTCAAGGCGGAGCAGCCGGTGGGCCTGTTCCGGATGGGTTGGGTGATGGACTACCCGTCCATGGAGAACTACCTCGGCCCGCTGTACAGCACGAACGGGTCCTCGAACTACTACGGCTACAGCAACCCCGAGTTCGACAAGCTGCTGGCCGAGGGCGCGAAGGCGCCGAACGAGGAAGCGGCGATCGAGAAGTACCAGGCGGCGGAGGACCTGCTGGCGAAGGACATGCCGGTGATCCCGCTGCGCTACGGCCAGAACAACTTCGGGCACTCGACCAAGGTGAAGAACGTCCAGATGGACCTCTTCGACCGGATCGACCTGCTGAAGATCGAGGCCGTCAGCTAGGCACGCGCGCAGGGCGGGTCGGGTCATCGGTGGACGGTGGCCCGACCCGCCTCGCATTAGGCCGTTTTCGGCAAGACTGCACAGTATGTTCCGCTTCGTTCTGCGGCGTCTGCTCCAGATGGTCCTCGCCTTCTTCGGGACCACGCTGATCGTGTACGCCCTGATGTTCGCCGGCCAGGGTGACCCGATCCAGGCGCTGGCCGGCGAACGGCCGGTGACCGCGGCCCAGCGGGCGTACCTGACCGAGAAGTTCCACCTCGACCGGACCGGGGTCGGTGGATTCTTCTACCGTTACCTCGACTACCTCAAGAACCTGCTCCAGGGCGACCTCGGCCAGTCGCTGACCGGCCGGTCGATCGCGGACGTCCTCGCCGCCGCCTGGCCGGTCACCGTCAAGCTGGCCCTGATCGCGATGGCCGTGACGATCCTGTTCGGGGTCACCGCCGGGGTGCTCGCCGGCATCCGCCGGGCCGGCATCTTCGACAACGCCACGCTGGTGCTGACCCTGCTGGTGCTGGGCATCCCCACCATCGTGCTGGCCCCGCTCGCCCAGTACCTGCTCGGCGTCCGGTGGCCGATCTTCCCAGCCACCGCGGGCGCCGACCCGGACCTGTTCGCCCTGCTGCTGCCCGGCATCGTGCTCGGTTCGCTCTCGCTGGCCACCGCGCTGCGGCTGACCCGTACCTCGGTCGCCGAGAACCTGCGCGCCGACTACGTCCGCACCGCCCGCTCGAAGGGCCTGGTCCGACGGCGGATCATCAGCGTGCACGTGCTGCGCAACTCGCTCATCCCCGTGATCACCTTCCTCGGCGTCGAGCTGGGCAACATGATGAGCGGCGCGATCATCACCGAGGGCGTGTTCAACATCCCCGGGGTGGGCTTCAACCTGTTCCGCGGCATCCGCACCGAGGACGGCCCGCTCGTGGTGGGCATCGTCAGCGTGCTCGTCGTGGTCTACCTCGTCGCCAACCTGGTGGTGGACGTCCTGTACGCCGTACTCGATCCGAGGATCCGCTATGAGTGAGCGCAGCGAGGTGCCGGCATGAGCGACTTCGAGACGGTGGCGGCGACGGAGAACCAGGCCGCGCGGCGGGGCGTCTCCGGGGAGCCCGGGACGCCCAACCAGGTGGGCGTCCCGCAGAAGCCCCGCAGCCTGGCCGGTGACGCCTGGCGCGACCTGCGCCGCAAGCCGGTCTTCTGGGTCAGCCTGGTACTGGTCGTGCTGGTCGCCGCGATGGCCGCCGTGCCGTCGCTGTTCACCGCGAACGACCCGCGCGACTGTGTGCTCTCCCGCCAGCACGCCGCCGCGTCCGGCGGGGCCATCTTCGGGTACGACTTCCAGGGCTGCGACACGTACGCCCGCGCGGTCTACGGGGCCCGCGCCTCGCTGCTGGTCGGCGCGCTCTCCGCGCTGGGAACCGGCGTCATCGCGCTGGTGGTCGGGATGGTCGCCGGCTACTTCGGCCGCTGGGTCGACGCGGTGCTCTCCCGGGTGATCGACATCGTGCTCGGCATCCCGCTGCTGCTCGCCGCGATCGTGCTGCTCAAGCGGGTCAGCACCAGCAGCGACACCGTCCGGCTGTTCGCGGTGATCTTCGTGTTGGCGGTGCTCGGCTGGACCACCGCCGCCCGGGTGGTCCGCTCCTCGGTGATCACCGCCAAGGAGCAGGACTACGTCGCCGCCGCCCGGATGCTCGGCGCGGGCGACGGCCGGATCATGTGGCGACACATCCTGCCCAACGCGCTCGCTCCGGCGATCGTGGTGCTGACCATCGCGCTCGGTTCGTTCATCGCCGCCGAGGCGACGCTGAGCTTCCTCGGCATCGGCCTGAAGGCCCCGACCATCTCCTGGGGCATCGAGATCGACGCCGGGCGGGTGCACATGCGCGAGTCGGCGACCCCGCTGGTCGTCCCGTCCGTCTTCCTCGCCCTGACCGTGCTCGCCTTCATCATGCTGGGCGACGCGATCCGCGACGCCTTCGACCCGAAGCTCCGGTGAGGTCCCCCCTATGCGAGCGCGAGGAGTGAGCGCAGCGAGCCCCGCAGTCGCGAGCGAACAGCCAGCACCGCGAGCGCGAGGAGTGAGCGCAGCGAGCCCCACAGTCGCGAACGAAAGACCAGCACCGCGAGCGCGAGGAGTGAGCGCAGCGAGCCCCGCAATCGCGAACGAAAGGCAGATCCGGTGACCGAGTACGCGGTCCGGCCCACGCCGGCCTCACCCGCCCCGCCCGGCGGTCACCTGCTGGAGGTACGGGATCTGTACGTCGAGTTCCGCACCGGCGAGGGGGTGGCCAAGGTGATCAACGGAGTCTCGTACCACCTGGACCCGGGCGAGACGCTGGCCGTGCTCGGCGAGTCCGGCTCCGGCAAGTCGGTCACCGCCCAGGCGATCATGGGCATCCTGGACACCCCACCGGCGGTGATCCGTTCCGGCCAGATCCGCTACCAGGGCCGCGACCTGCTCACGATGCCCGAGGAGCAGCGCCGGCAGGTGCGCGGCAAGGAGATCGCCATCATCTTCCAGGACGCGTTGTCGGCGTTGAACCCGGTCTTCCCGGTCGGCTGGCAGATCGGCGAGACGCTGCGGCAACGGGACCGGATGTCCCGCGCCGACGCCCGCCGGCGGACCGTCGAGCTGATGGACCTGGTGAAGATCCCCGGGGCGGCGGGGCGGCTCGGGGACTACCCGCACCAGTTCTCCGGCGGCATGCGGCAACGCGTGATGATCGCGATGGCGCTGGCGATGAACCCGAAGGTGCTGATCGCCGACGAGCCGACCACCGCCCTCGACGTCACCGTGCAGGCCCAGATCATGGACCTGCTGGCCGGACTGCGCCGCGACCTCGACATGGCCATGATCCTGATCACCCACGACCTCGGGGTGGTGGCTGGCGTCGCGGACCGGATCGCGGTCATGTACGCCGGCCGGATCGTCGAACACGCCGACGTCCGCCCGCTGTACCGTGCGCCGGCCCACCCGTACACCAAGGGGTTGTTGGCCTCGATTCCGCGCCTGGACGTGCGCGGCCGGGAGCTGTCGACGATCCGGGGACTGCCGCCGAACCTGATGCGGATCCCCACCGGCTGCCCGTTCCACCCCCGGTGCCCGTACGCGCAGCAGGTCTGCGTGGACGTGGTGCCGGACGACCTGGTCCTCGCCGACGGCCGGACCAGCGCGTGCCACTTCGCGCAGGAGGTCCACGATGACCGCGCCCGCTAGCCCGGCCAAGGTCCGGGGCGAGACCATCCTCACCGTCGACGACCTGGTCAAGCACTTTCCGATCACCCGGGGCGTGGTCTTCCGGCGGCAGATCGGTGCGGTGCGGGCCGTCGACGGGGTCAGCTTCGCGCTGCGCCGGGGCGAGACGCTCGGCATCGTCGGCGAGTCTGGCTGCGGCAAGTCCACCCTCGCCCGGTTGCTGATGCGACTGGAGACGCCGACCTCCGGCCGGGCCACCCTGGAGGGCCGGGACCTCCTGTCCGCCTCCGGGGGTGAGCTGCGCCGGCTGCGCCGCAACATGCAGATGGTGATGCAGGACCCGTACACCTCGCTGAACCCGCGGATGACGGTCGGCGACATCATCGGCGAGCCGTTCGACATCCACCCGGACGCCGCACCGAAGGGCAGCAAACGCGGCCGGGTGCAGGAGTTGCTGGACGTGGTCGGGCTGAATCCCGAGCACGTCAACCGGTACCCGCACCAGTTCTCCGGCGGCCAGCGGCAGCGCATCGGCATCGCCCGCGCGCTCGCCCTGCGTCCCGAGGTGATCGTCTGCGACGAGCCGGTCTCCGCCCTGGACGTCTCGATCCAGGCACAGGTGATCAACCTGCTGGGGCAGCTCCAGGACGAGTTCGGGCTGTCGTACATCTTCATCGCGCACGACCTGTCGGTGGTCCGGCACATCTCGGACCGGGTCGCGGTGATGTACCTGGGTCGGATCGTGGAGATCGGCACCGAGGAGGAGATCTACGAGCGACCGACCCACCCGTACACCCAGGCGCTGCTCTCGGCGGTGCCGGTGCCCGACCCGGACGCCCGCGACGACGCCAGCATCATCCGGCTGACCGGCGACGTGCCCAGCCCGGCCGACCCGCCGTCCGGCTGCCACTTCCGCACCCGCTGCTGGAAGGCCGAGGATCTCTGCGCCCGCGAGGACCCGCCGACCGTCCCCCGACCCGCCGACCCCCACCCCAGCGCCTGCCACTTCGCCGCGCTCCGCCCCCCACCCACCGCACCACCGCCCGACTCGTCGCCACCCACCGCGCCACCACCCGGCTCCCCTTGATCGTCTACGTCTGACCGACTCGACACGCCGGGACGAGTGCCGCTCAGCCGTGGACGATCAAGGGGAGGGTGGGGCGGGGTGGGTGGGGCCGGTCCTGGCCGCTCCGCTACACGAAGCGGCTCCAATCGGGAGGAAGTAGGTCTACTTCCGAGTTAGTGGAAGAAGTGGCGGGTGGCGGTGAGGTACATGGTCACGCCGGCCTGCTTGCAGGCGGCGATGGTGTCCTCGTCGCGGATGGAACCGCCGGGCTGGACGATCGCCTTCACCCCGGCGTCGATGAGGATCTGGGGACCGTCGGCGAACGGGAAGAAGGCGTCCGAGGCGGCGACCGACCCCCGGGCCCGGTCGGCACCGGCCCGGCTGACCGCCAGCCGGGCCGAGTCGACCCGGTTGACCTGGCCCATCCCGACGCCGACCGAGGCACCGTCCTTGGCCAGCAGGATCGCGTTGCTCTTCACCGCGCGGACCGCCCGCCAGGCCAGCGCCAGGTCCCGCAGGGTGGCCTCGTCGGCCGCCTCGCCGGTGGCCAGTCGCCAGTTCGCCGGGTCGTCGCCCTCGGCGTCGATCCGATCCCGCTGCTGCACCAGGATGCCGCCGGTGACCTGCCGCCACTCGGCCGGCAGCGGCTGGAAGGCCGGGGCGCGCAGCAGTCGGATGTTCTTCTTGCCCTGGAGGATCTCCGCCGCGCCGGGCTCGAACTCCGGTGCCACCAGCACCTCGGTGAAGATCTCCGCGACCTGCCCGGCCAGCTCGACGGAGACCGGCCGGTTGACGGCGATGACCCCACCGAAGGCGGAGACCGGGTCGCAGGCGTGCGCCTTGCGGTGGGCCTCGGCCACGTCAGCGCCGACGGCGATGCCGCACGGGTTGGCGTGCTTGATGATCGCCACGGCGGGCTGGTCGGGGAAGTCGTTCGCGGCCCGCCAGGCGGCGTCCGCGTCGACGTAGTTGTTGTAGGACATCTCCTTGCCGTGCAGCTGCTCGGCCTGGGCCAATCCGGCCGGGCTGCTCGGGTCGGCGTAGACGGCGGCGCCCTGGTGCGGGTTCTCGCCGTAGCGCAACGTCGCCTGCCGGCGCAGGGCCAGCCCGGCGAAGTCCGGCCAGCCGTCGGCGGCCGGGGCGAGCGAGGTGGCGAACCAGTCGGCGACCGCCACGTCGTACTCGGCGATGTCGGCGAAGGCGCGGGCGGCGAGCGCCCGGCGCTGGGCCAGCGTGAACCCGCCCTCGACAAGCGCGGCGACCAGCGCCGGGTACGCGGCCGGGTCGGTCACCACAGCGACCGAGGCGTGGTTCTTGGCGGCGGCCCGGACCATCGCCGGCCCGCCGATGTCGATCTGCTCGACGCACTCGTCCGGCGACGCGCCGGAGGCGACGGTGGCCTGGAACGGGTACAGGTTGGAGACCAGGACGTCGATCCCGGCGATGCCGTGCGAGTCGAGCTGGGCGACGTGGGACTCCTTGCGCAGATCGGCAAGGAGACCGCCGTGGATCTTGGGATGCAGGGTCTTCACCCGGCCGTCGAGGATCTCGGGGAAGCCGGTCACCTGCTCGACCGGGGTCACCGGCACGCCCGCGCCGGAGATCGTCGACGCGGTGGAACCGGTCGAGACGATCTCCACCCCGGCCTCGTGCAACGCGCGGGCCAGCTCGACCAGACCGCTCTTGTCGTAGACGCTGACCAGCGCCCGCCTGATCGGACGGCGGGAGTCCTGCGGGGCACTCACGGAACCGTGACCTTTCTTCCGGTGATCGTCCAACCTGCACGGACCAGGCGACCGACCTGCTCGACGAGCTGGCGGCGCTCGGCTTCCTTGATGCGCTCGGTGAGCGTCTCCTCGTCGTCGTCGTCGCGGACCGGCACGGCGACCTGCGCGACGATCGGGCCGGTGTCCATCCCGGCGTCGACGAAGAAGAGGGTGGCTCCGGTGATCTTGACGCCGTAGGCGAGCGCGTCGCGGGGGCCATGGATGCCGGGGAACGCCGGCAGCAGGGTGTTGTGCGTGTTCAGGTAGCGGTCGCCGAAGGCGGCCAGGAACTGCGGCCCGACCAGCTTCAGGAAGCCGGCGGAGATGACCAGGTCGGGCCGGTGCTCGGCGACGTGCGCGGTGAGCGCCTTGTCCCAGTCGGCGCGGGTGGGGTGGTCCTTCACCCGGTCGACGAAGGTCGGCACCCCGGCAGCGGCGGCCCGGTCCAGCCCGACGATGCCGTCCCGGTCGGCGCCGACGGCCACCACCCGGGCCCCGTAGCCGGGGTCGGCGGCGGCGTCCAGCAGCGCCTGGAGGTTGCTGCCGGAGCCGGAGACGAGGACGACGAGACGGGCGACGGACGCGGGCTCGGGCACGCGGCCACCCTATCGGGCAGGTCAGGACGCCCATCCTTCGGGCAGCGACGTTTCGGCTGAGCACTCGTGTCGCCCGGACACGATACGCTGCCGGTCGCCCGGTGGCCGGGCCATGCCCGCCACCGCACCCTTCACAGACTGATCAGGTACGGACACCGTGCCGAACGTAAACAAGGAGCATCGCGATGCAGCCCGGCTACCCCAACCCCCCGCAGCAGATCAACAACAACATGACCCCGTCGATCGTGGCCATCTTCTTCTTCTGGCCGCTGGCGATCCCCGCCATCATCAACGCCTCGAAGGTCAACCCGCTGCTCCAGCAGGGCGACTACGCGGGTGCCGAGGCCGCCGCCAAGGAGTCGAAGAAGTGGTCGAAGCTGGCCTTCATCATCGGCGCCGTCTGGCTCGTCATCGTGCTGCTCTGCTGCCTCTTCGGTGGTGTGATGGGGGCGGTCGGCGGCAGCAACACGAGCACCTACTGACGGCCAACGACTGAGGAGCACCCGAGATGCAGCCCGGACAGGACCCGTACGGCCAGCAGCCCCCGCACGACCCGTACGGGCAGCAGCCCGCCTCGGGCCAGCCGTACGGTCAGCCCGTCCACCACGACCCGTACGGGCAGCCCGTTCACAAGGACCCGTACGCGCAGCAGCCGTACGGCGCGGCGGCCTCCTACCCGGGGGCCGGCTACCCGTCGCCGCAGGGGCAGCAGAACACCCTCGGCCTGCTGTCGATGATCCTCGGCATCGCGGCGATCCCGCTGGTCTGCTGCATCTATCTGGGCATCCCGGTCGGTATCGGCGCGGTCGTCACCGGTTGGCTGGGCCGGCAGAAGGCGAACCAGGGGCTGGCCGGCAACGGCGGTCAGGCCGTCGCCGGCCTGGTCTGCGGAGCGATCGCGGTCACGCTCGGCATCCTGCTGCTGCTCCTCAACCTCATCGGCCAGTTCACGCTGCCCACGTCGCCCTGACCGGTACGGCACGAGGGGCGTCCCGGCACCGTCCGGGGCGCCCCTCGCCGTTACGGGCCCTCCCTCGCCGCCGGCGGCCCGCGACCGGGACCGCAAACAGGCCGCGACCGGGAGCAGGCCGCGACCACGTCCCGGCAGTGCGACCACGACCGCCGTCCGGCCGGACCTGATGCCCCTGGGAAGTGCCTCCACCAGGCCGCGGGTGGGGGCGGGGGCGGACGCGATCAGTCGCGTGCCGGACGGGGCGGCCGGTCTCGGGGCGGGCGGGGGCGGCCGAGGGGCGGCCGGGGCCGGTCGACCGGCGGGCGGGCCGCGGGCGACGAACGGTCGAGGACCTTCGCGGTGGCAGCACCGAGCAGCGCACCGACCATCACCACCCCGGTCGCCACCGCCGCCACCTGCCAGGGCACCGGGCCGATCTCGGCCAGCCGGCCGCCGCCGAGCGGACCGCCGGAGGCCGCCGCGGCGAGCCCGACGGCCAGGCCGACCACCGGTCCGGCGAGCGCCGCCGGGCCGAGCAGAGCCGACCAGCCCGGACCGGCCCGGTCGTCGCCGTCCGGGCGGAGCAGACGTCGGCCGAGCAGCCAGCCCGCCGTCATGCCGGCCAGCACCGGCACCGCCAACAGCGCCGCTCCGAGCCCGTCGACCGGGCCACTGGGCAGGCCGGCGAGCAGCGGTACGGCCGGCAGCGAACCGACGGAGACCTCACTGGTACGCACCGCCGTGCCGGTGCCGACGGCGAACCCGGGGCCGAGCAGGTAGGCGCTCGACCAGACGGTGGCGTTCGGCGCGTAGGCCAGGCTGATCAGGGTGATGCCGGCCTGACCGGCCACCCCCGTCCGGTAGGCCCCGATCAGGTCGGCGGCGTCTCCCCCGCCGGTCGCCACCGCCAGCCCGGCGGCCCCGGCACCCGCCCCGAGCAGCAGCAGGCCGGCGACCAGGCCGGTACGGACGCCGTCACGCAGCACCGTCGGCGCGCGGGCGACGAGCAGGCCGGCCACGCCGGTGGTGCGTACCGCCCCGACCAGGGCGGCCAGCGTGCCGAAGAACAGCAGGGTCAGCCCGGACCGGACCGGGGAGACCCGCAGGCCGGCGCTGTCGACCAGGAGCGCGGCCAGGACGCCGAACAGGGCGTACCCGATGCCGACCGCGACGGCGACGGTGATCGCCTGCCGGGGTGACCGACCGCCGCGCGCCCCGACCGCCCGGCTGGTGTGCACCCCGGCCCGGCACAGCCGCCAGAACGCGAGCGCGGAGAGCGCCAGCGGGACGAGGCCGAGCGGACCGGCGGTGGTCTGTAGCGGCACCCCGTGGCCGAGCAGCCAACCGGCCAGCCCGGCGCGCAGCGCACCGACCATCGAGCCGGCATCCTCACTGAGCTGGGCCAACCCGAGCACCAACGCCACCGGCAGGTACGAGGTGAGGGCGGCACCGGCGGCGGCCACCCCGGCGGCGACCGGGAGCGGCGCGCGGGAGCGCCCGGACTGCTCCGGCCGGCGGGGGGCGGGCACCCGGGCGCCGCCGGCACGACCGGGCGGCCTACCGTCGGCGCGGACACCGGCGGGACGGCGTGGCTGATCAGGGGTGGTCGAGGACATCGGCTCTACTCTGGCACGCCGGACCGGTGGCGGCTGCCCGCCGGGGCCGCCCGACCCCGGCGAGTTCCGTGATCCACCGTCGCCGGGCGACGATCCGGTCTAGCCTCGGCGCAGGGACGCGACCGAAGTCGCGGCACCGATCGTCCGGAGGAAGCCGTGAACGCTCCGTACCCACCGCCCCCGCCGCCGTCTGCGGCCGGGCGGGATCGCACCACGCTCTGGGGGGTGCTCGGCATCGTCCTCGGCCTGATCTGCTGCGGGATCCTGGGCATCGTCTTCGGCTATCTGTCGATCCGGGACGCCAAGCGGTACGGCCAGTCGCCGATCCTCGGCTACCTGGCCATCGCGTTCGGCGTGATCAACCTCATCGGCACCGCGATCTGGCGGGCCAGCGGGACGTACCCGCTCTGGAACAACTGAGGGGGCCGACCGTCTCCGGTCGACCCCCTCAGTTGTTCCGTCGCCTGTCCGTGCCGGGCTCGGCAGGTCAGCCGCCCGGCGGTTGCAGCTCAGCTGCCCGGCCGACGGGCAGCCGGCGGCGCGGCTGGTGCAACCGCCCGCTCGGGCGGTTCAGCCGGTGGCTCAGCGGCCGGACATCAGCTCCCGCATCAGCTTGGCGGTCTCGGTCGGGGTCTTGCCGACCTTGACGCCGACCGCCTCCAGCGCCTGCTGCTTGGCCTCGGCGGTGCCCGCCGAGCCGGAGATGATCGCGCCGGCGTGCCCCATGGTCTTACCGGGGGGCGCGGTGAAGCCGGCGATGTAGCCGACCACCGGCTTGGTGACGTTGGCCTTGATGAAGTCGGCGGCCCGCTCCTCGGCGTCGCCGCCGATCTCGCCGATCATCACGATCGCGTCGGTGTCCGGATCGGCCTCGAACGCGGCGAGGGCGTCGATGTGGGTGGTCCCGATGATCGGGTCACCGCCGATGCCGACGCAGGTCGAGAAGCCGATGTCGCGCAGCTCGTACATCATCTGGTAGGTCAGCGTGCCGCTCTTGCTGACCAGGCCGATCCGGCCGGAGCCGGTGATGTCGGCCGGGATGATCCCGGCGTTGGAGGCGCCCGGCGAGGCGATGCCGGGGCAGTTCGGCCCGATGATCCGGGTCTGCCCGCCCTTGGCCACGTTGTACGCCCAGAACGAGGCGGTGTCGTGCACCGGCACGCCCTCGGTGATCACCACGGCGAGCGGGATCTGCGCGTCGATCGCCTCGACCACCGCGCCCTTGGTGAACTGCGGCGGTACGAAGATCACCGTGACGTCCGCCCCGGTCGCCTTCATCGCGTCCGCGACGGAGGCGAAGACCGGCAGCTCGGTGCCGTCGAAGTCGACGGTGGTGCCGGCCTTGCGCGGGTTCACGCCGCCGACCACGGTGGTGCCCGCGGCGAGCATCCGCCGGGTGTGCTTGGAACCCTCGGACCCGGTCATCCCCTGCACGATGACCTTGGACTCCTTGGTCAGCCAGATCGCCATCGTCAGACCCCCGCAGCTGCCAGCTCGGCGGCCCGCTCGGCCGCGCCGTCCATGGTGTCGACCCGCTGCACGAGCGGGTTCTCGGCGCCGTCGAGGATCGCCCGACCGGCCTCCGCGTTGTTGCCGTCGAGCCGGACCACGAGGGGCTTGGTGACCTTCTCGCCGCGCTCCTCCAGCAGGGCCAGCGCCTGGATGATGCCGTTGGCGACCTCGTCGCAGGCGGTGATGCCGCCGAAGACGTTGACGAAGACGCTGCGCACCGACGGGTCGGAGAGCACGATCTCCAGGCCGTTGGCCATCACCGCGGCGCTCGCGCCGCCGCCGATGTCCAGGAAGTTGGCCGGCTTGACGTTGCCGTGCCGCTCGCCCGCGTAGGCCACCACGTCGAGGGTGGACATGACCAGGCCGGCGCCGTTGCCGATGATGCCGACCTCGCCGTCGAGCTTGACGTAGTTGAGGTCCTTCTCCTTGGCGGCCTGCTCCAGCGGGTCCACCGCGGCCTGGTCGACCAGGGCCTCGTGGTCCGGGTGCCGGAAGCCGGCGTTCTCGTCCAGCGTGATCTTGGCGTCGAGCAGCAGCAGCGTGCCGTCGCCCGTCTTGGCCAGCGGGTTCACCTCGACCAGGGTGGCGTCCTCCGCGACGAACGCCTTCCACAGCCCCACCGCGACCGAGACGACCTGGTCGGCGACCTCGGCCGGGAAACCGGCCGCGTCGACGATCTCCCGGGCCTTCGCCTCGTCCACGCCCTCGACCGCGTCGATCGGGGCCTTGACCACCTTGTCGGGGGTCTCGGCGGCGACCTGCTCGATGTCCATGCCGCCGGCGACGCTGGCGATGCAGAGGAAGGTGCGGTTCGCCCGGTCGAGCAGGTACGAGAAGTAGTACTCCTCGGCCACGTCCGCGGTCACCGTGATCATGACCTTGTGGACGGTGTGACCCTTGATGTCCATGCCGAGGATGTCGGTGGCCCTGGCCACCGTCTCGTCGGCGCCCTCGGCCAGCTTGACGCCGCCGGCCTTGCCTCGGCCACCGACCTTCACCTGTGCCTTGACGACCACCCGACCGCCGAGGCGTTCGGCGATCGCGCGGGCCTCCTCCGGGGTAGTGGCGACGCCGCCGGCTAGCACAGGCAAGCCGTGCCGCTCGAACAGGTCCCGCCCCTGGTACTCGTACAGGTCCACGATTGCGCGTCCCGTCCCGTCTCCGCGGCGCGCCGTCGCGCCGCCGCCAGCGTTGTGGAAACTCCGTTGACGCCTGTCATCAGTTGAAACAGGCCATTGGCCGCAGCCTAGCGAGGTGGGCACCAGCGGCAACCGAGCGGGTGCGCGGTGTGCGGTAATGCACAGCGCGCCGTCGGCGACTCGCCGACGGCACAGAACGGTCCACAGGTTGTCCCGCGTTGCGCGTAACCCCACCGTGTGGGCGTCGTTGAGTCTGATGTCGGAGCGCTGGTCAGCGCGAAGACGGGAGCGGCCGATGCCCTGTCGGTCGAGGGGTGGCGGCGGGGCATCGTGCATAGAAGGGCCGGGCGTGTGAGGGGTGCGTCCGGCCCTTCACCCTGCCCGGATTCGGGCGACACCGCCGCCGGGGTCGCGCCACGACGAAACGGCGGCGTCCCGGGATCGGAACACCACCGTCGGCGTACGCACGGGGCGCGGCACACCCCCGGCCCGCAGGAGGGGTGACGGTGGACCGTCGCCGGCCCGTCAGGCGACCGGCTGGGCCACGTTGGCGCGAACCCACTCGACGATCGACTGGGTGGTCGCGCCCGGCGTGAAGATCTTCGCCACACCGAGCTGCACCAGTTCGGGAATGTCGGCGTCGGGGATGATGCCGCCGCCGAAGACGACGACGTCCCGCGCCTCCCGGTCGGCGAGCAGCTCCAGCACCCGACGGAAGAGCGTCATGTGCGCGCCCGAGAGCACGGAGAGGCCGACCGCGTCGGCGTCCTCCTGGATGGCGGTCTCGACGATCTGCTCCGGGGTCTGGTGCAGGCCGGTGTAGATGACCTCCATACCGGCGTCACGCAGGGCACGCGCCACCACCTTGGCGCCCCGGTCGTGGCCGTCGAGGCCCGGCTTCGCGACGACTACCCGGATACGAGAGCTCATCAGCGCACACCCTTCACGGCTCCGCGGCTACCAGCTGAACGAACGGTAACCCGACCTGCCGGGGTCGGAGAACCCGGGCCGGACCCCTACCGTCCCGGCCGCCCGCCCGGAAGTCGGACGCCTCCGCCGAACGGTCACTGTGCGCGACGAACGGGCAGGAAGGGGGACAGCCGTCCGGCGTCTGGAGATATGACAATGATGGACGGAAAGGGACAGAAGGAATCGCCGGTTCGGCGCTTCCGCTTGTGACCGGAGCGGTGGGGGGCTAACGTGTCCACGGTTGTCATCAGGTCCACGGACGGGTGATGACGCGACCGACGACCGTTCGATCAGCTACACCGAACGGCCGAAGGTTGCATCGGATCCCCGACAACGGAGGGTGTGCGTGCGCCAGCGCCTGTCGTCTGAGCCCGATAGATATCGCGGCCGCCGCCGCGTACCCACCCCCCCGCGGAGCCGCTACGCGGCGGTCGTCACCACCGCGTTCGTCGGTGCCGGAATCGTCGCGCTCGGCGCGGGAGCGATGCCGGACGCCAAGAGCGTCAGCCCGTCGGTTCTCGACGAGCTGAAGCAAGCCTCGATCACCAGTCAGGACGCCGCCGCGCGTGCCGACGCCGCCGACCGGGCCACCCGGGACAACGCCCGGGACACCGAGGCCGGCGCCAACGAGCAGGATCCGTGGCTGCTGCCCCTCCAGGGCTACGACTTCAACTCCCCGTACGGGATGCGCTGGGGAAAGCTGCACACCGGCATCGACCTGGTCGCGCCGGAGGGCACCCCGTACGTGGCCATCCACTCCGGCACGGTCACCAAGGCCGGCTGGTTCGGCGGCTACGGCTACGCGGTGATCGTGCAGCACGCCGACGGCAGTGAGGCCATCTACGGCCACTCCTCCGCGGTGAGCGTGCACGAGGGCCAGCAGGTCAAGGCGGGTGACCAGCTCGGACTGGTCGGCAACACCGGCCACTCGTACGGCTCGCACCTGCACCTGGAGGTACATGTCAAGGGCCAGCCCCTCGACCCGGTGCCGTGGCTCCAGGAGCGCGGAGTGGACATCAAGCTGCAAGTCGAGGCGTACTACAGCGAAGCAGCCGCCTCCTGACGCTGGGTAGTGCCTGTTGACCGCCCGGATCTGCGGATCCGGGCGGTTTCTCGTGCGACCAAGTCTACTGGGTCACACTCCGCAGTGTGACCCGCGGCACAGCCGACCATGATCCGATAACGGGGCAGACATGGCCCGAGCGGGACATAGCCGGGCAGCCGCCCCGGACGACCGTTGCTACCCCCGGGTACCCGTACCCGCCCCGACGCACTTCGACACCCAGGATGGTCCGGGTCCGAGTCCCCTGAGTGTGTGAAGGTCCGCCGTGCAGGAAGACAGTTACCACCAGAACGACAGCACTCCCCGAAACGACAGCACTTCCCCGAACGACACCACTCCCCCGAACGACAGCACCGCCAGCGTCACCCGGCGGGAAGGGATGCCGGCCGCCGTGATCCGGCATCGGCGGCACCGTCGCGGCGGACGTGCCCTCGTCGTCGGCGCCGTCGCGCTGGTCGGCCTGGGCCTGGCCGGGGTCTCCGCGATCGCCCTCGACCGCGCCGACGCTCCCGAGCCGGCAGCCGTCTCGCTCGACGCCCAGGCCCGCGCCGAGGCCGCCGCCCGCGCGGACCGGTCGGCCCGGGAGTCGGCCGTCCCGACCAGCCCCACCCCCGCGCCGAGCCCCACCACCGCCAGCCCGACTCCGTCGGCCACCCCGACGAAGAAGGCCGCCGCGAAGCCGAAGGTGACCACGAAGTCGAAGGTCGCCGCCAAGAAGGCGGTCACGCCGAAGCCGAAGCCGTCCTGGGTGATCCCCATGCAGGGTGCCGAGATCACCTCCTGCTACGGACAGCGGTGGGGCACCCTGCACGCCGGCATCGACTTCGCCCTGCCGGCCGGCACCCCGATCCACGCCGCTGCCGCGGGCACCGTGGTCAAGGCCGGCGACGTCGGGGACGGCTACGGCAACTCGGTCTTCATCGACCACGGCAACGGCTACCTGACCCACTACGCGCACCAGAGCAGCCTCAAGGTCACCGTCGGCGACCGGGTCACCGTCGGCGAGGTGATCGGCTACGAGGGTTCCACCGGCGACTCCACCGGCCCGCACCTGCACTTCGAGGTACACCAGGGGCAGATGTGGAACCAGATCGACCCGGCGCCGTTCCTGCGCGCCCGGGGCATCGACGTGGCCTGCTGAGCCATCCGGCAACGCCGCGCCGGAGAGCGCGCAGCGGCCAACGGCGAAGGTCCCGGTCCGGCACGTCGCCGGACCGGGACCTCGCCGGCACGCGACGCGTGTCGCGCAGGGCTCAGAGCTTGTCGAGCGGGGCGTGCCGCAGCACCAGCCACATGGTCTGGTCGCCGAAGTCGATCTGCGCTCGGGCACTCGGCCCGTGCCCCTCCACGGCGAGCACCCGGCCCAGTCCGTAGCGCTGGTGGTTGACCCGGTCGCCGGCCGACACCTTCGGCCCCTGCGGCAGCTCGCTGGCGGTGGTCAGCCGACTGGCGTCCACCCCGAGCCGCTTCGCCAGCTCGGCCGCCCTCGGCGTACCCCCGGTGAAGCCGCCACGCCCGCCGGGCGCGCGGTCCGCGCGGCCCCCGACGCCGCCGCCCCCACCGGCCCACGAGGTGTACGTCCCCTCGGTGCGCTCCCAGCGGACCAGCTCCGGCGGCAACTCCTCCAGGAACCGGGACGGCGGGTTGTAGGACGGCTGCCCCCAGGCCGAGCGGGTGACCGCCCGGGACAGGTAGAGCCGCTGCCGGGCCCGGGTGATGCCCACGTACGCCAGCCGGCGCTCCTCCTCCAGCTCACGGGTGTCGCCCAGCGAACGAAGGTGCGGGAAGACGCCGTCCTCCAGGCCGGTCAGGAAGACCACCGGGAACTCCAGGCCCTTGGCGGTGTGCAGGGTCATCAGGGTGACCACGCCCTGATGGTCCGGGTCGTCGGAGGGGATCTGGTCGGCGTCGGCGACCAGCGCCACCTGCTCCAGGAAACCGGCCAGGGTGGCCCGCTCCCCCTCGGCGCCCAGCGCCTCGACCCGCTCGGTGTACTCCCGGGCGACGCTGACCAACTCCTGGAGGTTGTCGACCCGGCCGGCGTCCTGCGGGTCGAGGCTCTCCTCCAGCTCGGTCAGGTAACCCGAACGGGTGAGCAGCGCCTCCAGCACCTCCTCCGGGGTGCCGGTCTCGGCCAGTTCGCGGCCGGCGTCGAGCAGCGCGACGAACTCGCCGATGGAGTTGGCGGCCCGGGTGGAGATGCCCGGCGCGTCCTTGGCCCGGCGCAGGGCCGCGCCGAAGGAGATCCGGTCGCGGCTGGAGAGCGCCTCGACGCACGCCTCGGCCCGGTCGCCGATGCCCCGGCGCGGAGTGTTCAGCACCCGACGGAGGCTGACCGTGTCGTCGTCGTTGACCACCGCGCGCAGGTAGGCCAGCGCGTCACGGACCTCCTTGCGCTCGTAGAAGCGCACCCCACCGACCACCTTGTACGGCAGGCCGACCCGGATGAACACCTCCTCGAAGACCCGGGACTGGGCGTTGGTGCGGTAGAAGACGGCGATGTCGGCGGGACGGGTCTCGCCCGCGTCGACCAGCCGGTCGACCTCCCGGCCCACCCAGTCCGCCTCGGCGTGCTCGGTGTCGGCGACATAGCCGACGATCTGCTCGCCCGCCCCGGCGTCGCTCCACAGCCGCTTCGGCTTGCGGGAGGTGTTCCGGTCGATCACCGCGTTGGCCGCGTTGAGGATGGTCTGGGTGGAGCGGTAGTTCTGCTCCAGCAGGATCGTCCGGGCGTCGGTGAAGTCCCGCTCGAACTCCAGGATGTTGCGGATCGTCGCACCCCGGAACGCGTAGATCGACTGGTCGGCGTCGCCGACCACACACAGCTCGGCCGGCGCGATCCCCTCGGTGCCGGCGACCAACTCCTTGATCAGGGTGTACTGCGCGTGGTTGGTGTCCTGGTACTCGTCGACCAGGACGTGCCGGAACCGGCGGCGGTAGCTCTCCGCGACGTGCGGGTGCGACTGGAGCAGGTGCACCGTCGTCATGATCAGGTCATCGAAGTCCAGCGCGTGCGCCTCGCGCAGCCGCCGCTGGTAGAGCGTGTACGCCTCGGCCAGGGCCCGCTCGTTGGGCCCCTTGGCCCGACCGGCGAACTCCTCCGGGTCGACCAGCTCGTTCTTCAGGTTGGACACCTGGGCGGCCAACCCCCGGGCCGGGTAGCGCTTCGGATCGAGATCCAGCTCACGGGCGACCATCTGCATCAACCGGCGGGAGTCGTCGGCGTCGTAGATGGAGAAGGTCGACTTCAGGCCGGCGTGCTCGTGCTCGGCGCGCAGGATGCGTACGCAGGCGGAGTGGAACGTCGACACCCACATCAGCCGGGCGCGCGGGCCGACCAGGTGGGCCACCCGCTCCTTCATCTCGCCGGCGGCCTTGTTGGTGAAGGTGATCGCGATGATCTCGCCGGGGTGGACGTCCCGCGCGGCGAGCAGGTAGGCGATCCGGTGGGTGAGCACCCGGGTCTTGCCGGAGCCGGCCCCGGCCACGATCAACAGCGGTGAGCCGGAGTGGGTGACCGCGTCCCGCTGAGGGCCGTTCAGGCCCTCCACCAGGGCCTGCGGGTCGAGGCGTGGGGCGGGGCCGGGCCGGCGCGGTGGAACCGACGCGGGCTCGGACGCGGGCGGGGACGCGGGGATGTCGAAGAGAGGATGCATCGCACGGCGAGTCTATGCCGTCGGCCGGACACTTCCCGCCCACGCACGCCCGGGAGGACGTACGCGCCCGCCGCCACCCGCGCGGGACCCGGCTTCGCCACCGGGCCCCGGAGCCCACCGCCCCGCCCAGCCACTACGCGGGCCGATCCCGGCGACCTGAGGCCGGGGCCGGGGCCAGGGGCCGGGGCCAGGGGCCGGGGCCAGGGGCCGGGGCCAGGGGCCAGGGGCCAGGGGCCGGAGGCGGGGGGCCAGGGGCCGGAGGCGGGGGGCGGAGGGCGGGTCGGAGGCAACACTGGATCGGGTTGGGCTGGATAAGCACGTACGGATGCTGTGGAGCTGATGACGCTAACGATTCAGCCACTCGGAGGTCCGCGAGTCGTTGACGTCATCAGCTCTGTAGCGCGCCGAACAGGCACCCATGACCCGGCCACCGCCACCACAGGCAATGGCCGGGGACGCCCAGACCACGGCATGGACCAAGGCGGGGCACGGGCGAGGCACGGGCGAGGCACGGGCGAGGCACGGGCGAGGCACGGGCGAGGCACGGGC